>JANONH010000396.1:0-5517 GCA_031420735.1 Methylibium sp. | reverse complement strand
AGCATTTAAGCAAGAACCCAATGATGGGCAAAAAGCGCTGCTGTGTTTGTAAACGCGTGCGCGCCTGTTTTTATGGCCAGTCGATGGCGGCGATGCGTGGCTCGCTCCTGCCCATGTACTCCCAGTGCAAGCGGGCGCTTTTGCACGCACTGGCTGGGTGCGTCTTGCAGATGGGCCGCAGCGCGGTGCGAGCCAGCTCGGGCCGGTCATTGAGAGCCAATGCAGCGGCATAGCGCAAGATCGAATAGCTGTAGGGATAGCGGCTCACGGCCTTGCGCATCGAATCAAGTTGCTCAGGCGTCATACCGGCTCGCTCACGATCGCGCGCAAAGCGCAGAAAGCCGTCGAGCTGAGTCAAAAACAGTATGGGGGGTGGCTCGGTACGCGGCTTCTGGGTGCCGATCCGCGCCTCTTCGAAGCGCAAGACGCGAATGTCTTCCTCGACTGTGAAGTAGTCGCTTGCGACCACGGCCGTCAAAAAGGTCGCCGCCATCGCCAGCACCGGCAGCAAGCCGGGTGGCAAACGCAGCGACGCTTGCGGCGCGACGCTGGCACTGATGGCCCCCATCAACAGGCCCACGGGCAGCAGGAAGTACGCGTACTCCATCGGGAACTCGAACATGGCATGCACGGCCACGGCGAGCACCGAAGCCGTTGCCATGACGGTGGCCGGGTCGCGAGCGCGGCGCAGCGCCGTCCATAGCCACCACACCAGGGCGCCTGCCAGCAGCAGGCCGAGCGGCAAGCCGTTCCAGACCAGCAGATCGATGAGAAGGTTGTGGCTGTGCTCGAGGATCTCGCCGGTCATCGGATGCGAGGGTGCGGCGGTGGCTTGAGCAAAGGCCACCTGGTTCCAGCCGTATCCTGACCAAGGCTTTTGTGAGACCGCGTCTAGCAGCACGCTCCAGTGAACCCAACGAACCCCGCCGGTCGCCGCCTCGGCCAGGCTGCGACCCATAGGTACGGTGGACAAGCTCGCAAGGAACACCCATGCGCCAGCGCAGAGCAGAAGGATTGCGTAGGCCGCCAGCACGCGCTTGGGTGCCAGGCGCGCGCTCAAGTCACCGCGTTTAAGCAACAGCCACCCTGCAATCAGCGTCGCGGCAAGCAGGCCGGCGCGCGACTGCGTCATGGCCAGCCCGAAACCAAGGAATGCGACCAGTAGCAAGGTAACCCCGCCACCGAACCGAACCCGCTCGCGCAGGTAAGCAGTGCCGGTGAGCCCGAGCACCAGCAGGGTGGCCAAGTGGTTGGGCTGCGCGAAGTTGGCGCCCGGTCGCGCATTCGGCGGCAATGTCTCGGCAAAGATCCAAAGATAGTCGAGCTGCTGCCATTGATAAAGTGCGATGTAGACCGACAACAGCGACCCGGCCAGCACGACCCACGAAAAGAAAGCGAAGACGCGGTCGATGCCATCGGCCGCGGCAATGCGAAAGCCAATGATCTGGGCCAATGCAAAGCCGACCAGGTAGAGCGCGACCATCCAGAAGTCGCCGGCAAAGAACATCACGCCGGTCTGCAGTTGCACCAATGGGATGAACGCGGCAGCCAGCGCGACCAGCGCCAGATGCGGCATCAGGCGAGGCTGATCGCGGTAGTGCCAGAGCGCCCACGCGCCCAGGACGGTGAGCGCCAGCGCCATCGCCAACTCGGCGTGAAACGAGGTCCATGGCCGGTAGTGATTGGGCGCCGACCATGAGACCAGCATCAGGCATGCCGCAGCGACGATCGCGATTCTGCTCATACGGTCAGTTAACGGGCGATGCTGCGAACGCACCGAAGGCGGCCGGCATAAGCGTCCGCCCCAGAAAAGGAAAAGGTCTCTTGCGAGACCTTTTCCGAATGGAGAAACCGAATCAGTTCCGGCAGCTCGACGGCATGTACTTCGGATCGATGGTCCCACCGCACACCCAGGTAACTTGACCGGTGGCAGTGACGTAGGTGCCGATCAGCGTGACCGTGCTGGCGGCGATCGCAGTGTCGCCAGTGGCCGTCGCAGTGATGGTGCCCGTGGCGGTGCTTGAGCTTTCGTATGCCACCGAAGCGACGTACTTGCTGATCTGATTGGCAACCGCACCCGATGCCGTGCTCGGCATGCCGCCGAGCGTGCCGGCTGCTTCAGCAACCGAAGTACGCCCTGAGGAGACCGCCAGCACCACTTCCGACACCTTGGCGCGCACGGTGTAGTCGCGGTAGGCCGGCAGCGCGACGGCGGCCAGGATGCCGATGATCGCCACGACGATCATCAGTTCGATGAGGGTAAAACCTTGTTGGACGCGTTTCATTTAAAGTTTCTCCTAAACCGGTTGAGGACACAACGAACATGGGGGCTCGCGCTTCAGGGGTTGCAGCGTTCATGCCAATGTTTCGCAGCTTGTATCTGTGCCGTATTGAACGTTTCAAGCAGGGCGGGGACGCATATGGTCACTCGCTCGGGCCGCTCGAGTCTGCGACCCGGTCAGACGTGACGAATTGCGTCGCTCCTTCGTCGAGCCTCGGGTCATGCCGTGCCTTCGGCCGTGGCTGGGTACTTGTCCTGCCACATGCCCACCAAAGACGCTTCAAAGCTTTGAGCAAAAAGGCCGGTGTCGAACAGGGGGCTCGCCCGCACTTGGTCGCGCAAGCCGGCGCGCAGTCTCAGCAGGGCCGGGATGTCGGCGGCGAACTCGGCGGCCTTGCGCACGTACTCAGCCGGCGTCTGGGCAACCCAATCGGCGAGCCCTGCGCAAGTCATCATGCCGACGCCCTGGCGCGCAAGCATTGAGTCCCCGGCCAATGTGAGCGTCGGTACACCCATCCAAAGTGCTTCGCAGGTGGTGGTGCCGCCCGTGTAGGGGAAGGTATCTAGCACGATGTCGACATCCGCGTAGGCGCTTAGATATTGAGCCCGCCCGGACGGCGGGCGCACGCTCACCCGCTCTGGCGCGACTCCGACCTCCGCCAAGCGGCGCAAGATGTCTTGGACGAAGCGTGCTCGCGCCATCTGCGGGCTCTGGATAAACAGCTTTGAATTGGGCACGCTCGCCAACACTTGCCCCCAAAGGCGCAGCACTGCGTCATTGAGTTTGGGTAGCCGCTGAAAGCTGCCAAAGGTGACGTGGCCGTGCCGCGCGGCTGGCGCGGGCGCCACCTGCGGTGCTTCGTTGCTGGCGGGGGGCGCGTAGCAAAGCCGGGTGTCCGGCAGTCGCCAGACTTTCTCGGTGAACTGTGCCTCGCTGCCGATGGGAGCGCAGTGGCTGTCGGCCAGGATGTAGTCGATTGCCGAAACGCCGGTGCTCGCAAAGTATCCGAGCCAGGTGGCCTGCAGAGGTGCGGCCCGCAAAGCGAACAGCGGCAGTGCATTGAGCCCGCTGTGCCCGGCCAGGTCGATCAGGATGTCGATCCGGTCGTCGGCAATCTGCTGCGCAGACGATGCTTCGCTCCTGCCCTTGATGAGATGCCAAGCTGCAAACTGGCTTCGCAGGCGGGCCGTCAGCTCGTCTTCGGTGGGCGAGGTGGAGTAGGCGTAGAGCTTGAACCGGGCCGGGTCGAGGTGCTTGATGAGGCCCTGGAAGAAATACCCGACCGGGTGGTTGCGCAGATCGCCCGAGACGAAGCCCACGCGCATGGGTCGCGGTACGGCGCCGTCCGCTACCCGGGTGCGCAAAGCGGAGGCGGAGGCGAGCTTGGCATCGAAACGCCGGGCTTCGGCGAGATAGTCGTCGACCGTCGACTCGCTGTCATAGCTCATGCTGAACAGAAGATTGCTGTGGGCAACGAGATGGTCTGGCTTGATGGCAAGGATGTCGCGGTAGGCGGCCATGGCCGGGCGCGGCCCGCCGTCGTCTGCGAGAGCCGCACCCAAATTGCAGCGGGTGTTCAAGTTGTCGGGGTCGAGCGCGAGTGCGCAGCGGTATTGCTCGATGGCTTCGTCGACGGCGCCCTGCTTTTGCAGGGCGATTCCGAGGTTGTCGTGCGTGGTGGCGAGCGGGCGTACCGCCAAGCCGCGCCGGTACATCAGAACGGCCTCACCGACCTTGTCTTGCTCGTACAAGGCCAGGCCCAAGTTGCCGTATGCGCCCGGTTGATCGGGCTTTAGTTCGATCGCCTTGCGATAGCAAAGCGCAGAGCGGTCGAGCTGTCCCTGGGCATGCAACACGGTACCCAATTGGTTGAGCGTTTCGGCGTCATCGGGGCGCGCGTCGAGCGCGCGTTGAAGCGACCGGGCGGCGTCTTCAAGCCGGTCTTGCGCTTTGCGCGTCTGGGCGAGCTTGACGTGCATGTCGATCAGCGACGCATCGATCGCGAGCGCGCGCTCGAAGCTTGCTGCGGCAGCGTCGTACTGCTGCTGCGCATGCAGCGCCAGGCCCAGGTTGCCGTGAACCTGCGCGTAGTTGGGCTGTAATTCCAAGGCGCGCGCATAACTGGCGATTGCCGCCTCGGCGCACGACTCGCTCAGGCACACGTTGCCCAGGTAGTGATGGAAATCCGCGTTGCGCGGATTGAAGGCGATAGCGTCTTGGATAGCGGCACGCGCCTGGGCCAGGTCACCGCTTGCAACGAGCGCACGGCACAAGGCTGCGCGAGCCGGCTCGAACGCGGGATCGAGCGCCGTCGCCTGGCGCAAGTGCTGGGCCGCATTGGCGTGCTCGCCCAGTTGCTCGAGCGAGCCGCCAAGCATGTAATGGGCGTCGAAGGAGGCCGGGTCGAGCAAGATGGCTTGGCGCAGTTGCGGAACGGCGCCGACAGCCGAGCCGAGTTCCTGCAAAGCGTAAGCCAGATTGACGCGGTTGACTGCAGACTCTGGAGCCAGGGCAACGGCGTTGCGAAACGCGTCCGCAGCAGCGGCCAGCTTGCCCGATTGCAGCAAGCTCACCCCCAGCTTGGCCGGGTCGACATCACCGGTGGCTGCATCTTTTTGCGGCGCGTCTTTGGCAAGCGCCGCAAGTGGCGTTAGCGCAAGCGGCCTGGACCCACGGCCCAGCGGCAAGCCCTTGAACCAGGCTGAGATTCCCACGCGGCGCTCCCTTGGCTACTGCAGTTGCAGCATCAGCCACTCGGTCAGCTCATCGGTATACGCCTGGTCGTAGCCGGCTTCGCGAAGCGCCCACTTGAAGGCGTTGCCGAGCTTGGCTTTTTTGTAGAAATTGAGCTTGCTGCTTGACCGAAACGTGGCGATCTGCTGGGCCATCTTGGCCAGGGCTTCTTTGGCCTTGCCCTCGAACTTCTTGCTGCTCGCCTTTTCCGCCGGCGACAGACGATCAATGAACGATTTCGCGAGCGACTTGCCGAAGTCTTGCGCCGCGGCTGCGTCAAACCAAGCCAATGTCATGCTCGACTCCCGTGTTGAATCCGCCTGCCCTCGCAAGGGCGCTCGATGTTAGGGCACGCCGCAATACCGGGCCCGCCCTCACAACTCGAACACCATTCCCCGCACCAGCGGCTCGACCTTGTGCGCCGTGTCGATCGCGCGGATCTGCGCCAGCACGGCGGCGACTTCGCCGGGTTTGGGGTGGGTGATGTGCACGGGCACGCAGC
>JANONH010000395.1:0-3326 GCA_031420735.1 Methylibium sp. | reverse complement strand
GTGCGGGTGCGGGTGCGGGTGGCATCGCACCGAATGTAGTGCCCCGATGTCGCCTTGGGCGCTCGTGCACGGCCGAGCGTGCTGAGCACCCGCACGTCGGCGTGACGCAATGCCGCTGCCGGCGATTCGAGGCGCACGGCCGCGCGGCGCACCCGCTCGTAAAATCGCTCGATGATCCGTGTACGACAAGAGCTGCTCGAAGCCCTGCGTGTCGCGCTTGCCGAAGTGGCGCCCGAGCAAGACGCGGCCCTGCTGGCGCGCTTCGAGAGCCCCAAGCAGGCCGCCCACGGCGACCTGGCCTGTACCGCCGCCATGCAACTGGCCAAGCGCGAGCGGCGCAACCCGCGTGAGGTGGCCGCCGCGCTGGTGGCGGCACTGCAGCGCCAGGCCGCTGTCGAGCGTTGGGTGGAGGCGCTGGAAATCGCCGGCCCGGGCTTCGTTAATTTTCGCCTCACCGCCGCTGCGCGCCAGCAGGTCGTGGTCGAAGTGCTGGGCGCCGGCGAGCGCTTTGGCTGCCGCGCCGACAGCGGCGAGCGCGTGCTGGTCGAGTTCGTCTCGGCCAACCCGACCGGGCCGTTGCACGTCGGCCACGGCCGCCAGGCGGCGCTCGGCGACGCGCTTTGCCGCCTGTTCGAGAGCCAGGGCGCGAGCGTGACGCGCGAGTTTTACTACAACGACGCCGGCGTGCAGATCGCCACGCTCGCGGCCTCCACGCAGGCACGCATCAAAGGCCTCGCGCCGGGACAGGCCGGCTGGCCGGAGTCGGCCTACAACGGCGAATACATCGCCGACATCGCGCGCGACTACCTGGCCCGAAAGACGGTGGTGGCCGACGACCGCCGCTTCGCTGCCAGTGGCGATGCCGACGACCTCGGCGCCATCGGCCAGTTCGCCGTGGCCTACCTGCGTCACGAACAAGACCTCGACCTGCAGGCCTTCGGCGTGCGCTTCGACCGCTATTTTCTCGAATCTGGCCTCTACACGAGCGGCCGGGTCGCAGCAACCGTGGCGCGCCTCACCGCAGAAGGCAAGACCTACGAAGAAGGCGGCGCGCTCTGGCTGCGCAGCACCGAGTACGGCGACGACAAGGACCGCGTCATGCGCAAGTCCGGCGGCGATTACACCTATTTCGTGCCCGACGTCGCCTACCACGTCGACAAGTGGGAGCGCGGCTTTCACCGCGCCATCAACATCCAGGGCAGCGACCACCACGGCACCATCGCCCGCGTGCGCGCCGGCCTGCAGGCCTTGGGCATGGGGGTGGCGCCGGGCTACCCCGATTACGTGCTGCACAAGATGGTCACGGTCATGAAGGGCGGCGAAGAGGTCAAGATCTCCAAGCGCGCCGGCAGCTACGTCACCCTGCGCGACCTGATCGAGTGGACCGGGCGCGACGCGGTGCGCTTTTTTCTCGTCAGCCGCAAGGCCGACACCGAGTTCGTGTTCGACGTCGACCTGGCCTTGAAGCGCAGCGACGAGAACCCGGTCTACTACGTGCAGTACGCGCACGCGCGCATTTGCTCGGTGCTGGCGCAGGGCGGCCCGGCGCTGGCGGTGGAGGCGGCGCGTGTCGATGCGGCGCTGCTGTCGCGTCTTGGCGCGCCCAGCGAAGCGGCACTGATGCTGAAACTGGCCGCCTACCCGCCAATGCTCGCCGCGGCGGCCGAAGAGCTGGCGCCGCATGACGTGGCCTTCTACCTGCGCGAGCTGGCAGCCGCTTTCCACAGCTATTACGCTGCCGAACGCTTTTTGGGCCAGGATGCGGAGCTCACGCGGGCGCGCCTGGCCCTCCTGGGCGCCACCGCACGGGTGCTCAGGAACGGCCTGGCCCTGCTCGGTGTCGGCGCTCCCGAGAAAATGTGATGTCCGGAGATTCAATGCCGCTTTTCTCTTTTTCCGCCACTTTCTCCGCTTCCCCGCGCCCTGGCCGGCGGACTGCGCAACGCGGCGGCTTCATGGTCGGCATGGTGGTGGGCCTGCTCATCGGCCTGGCGCTGGCGCTCGGCGTGGCCCTCTACGTCACCAAAGTGCCCGTGCCCTTTATTAACAAGGTGCCTCAGCGCACGGCCGAACACGACGCGGCCGAGACCGAAAAGAACCGCAACTGGGACCCGAATGCGCCGCTGGCGGGCAAAAACCCGGCGCGCCCGGCATCGGCTGCTGCTTCGGTCGCCGACGGCAGCAAGCCCCTCGGGCAGGACGCTGCGGCCTCGCGCCCTGGCGCCGTGCTCGGCGGCCCGGCGATTCCCGGCCCCGGCTTGTCCACCACCGCGCCCGCCGATGCGTTTGTATTCTTCGTGCAGGTCGGGGCTTACGGGCGCACCGACGAGGCCGAAGCGCAACGCGCCAAGCTGGCGATTCAAGGGTTCGAGTCCAAGATCACCGAGCGCGAGCAGGGCGGGCGGGTCATGCAGCGGGTGCGCGTGGGCCCGTTCAACCAGCGTGCCGACGCCGAGGCGGCCAAGGCGCAACTCGACGGCGCGGGCATGACCACCACGCTGGTGCGTGCGCAAAGACAGTAGAGGCCGTAAGTTGGTCGTGGGCATGCAAGGATCGAAGCGCGCAAGGCTTCGATGAACGTCGCAGGCGGCGCGGCACTTCACCTCGCTGCGGGTTGCGCCGGGTTGGCCGAGATGAATTTGAACCGAAAGGAAGTGCTGATGAACCGTCGTGAATTCGCGGCCCGCACCAGCGGCGCCGCTTGCCTTGCCGCTGCCGGCGGCCTCTGGCTGCCCGGCAGCGCGCTCGCGCAAGCAGGTCCTGTCGAGGGCAAGGACTACGTCCGCTTGCAACAGCGCCAGCCGACCCAAGACCCCAAGAAGATCGAGGTGGTCGAATTTTTCTGGTACGGCTGCTCGCACTGCTACACCTTCGAGCCCGCGCTCGACGCCTGGGCCAAGAAATTGCCCGCCGACGTGAACTTCAGGCGCATGCCGGTGGCGTTTCGTGAGGTGCCCTTCGTGCTGCACCAGAGGCTCTACTTCGCACTCGAGTCGATGGGCCTCGTCGACTCCCTGCACCGCAAGGTTTTCAGTGCGATGCATGTAGAGAAGCAAAAGCTCGACACGCCCGAGGCGATCGGTGAGTGGGCCGCCAAGAACGGTGTGGACCGCGCCAAGTTCGTCGACGCCCTGAACTCGTTTTCCGTGCAGGCCAAGGCCAAGCAGGCCGCGGCGCTCTCGGCCGGCTACAAGATCGACGGCACGCCGGCGCTTGGCATCAATGGCAGCTTCTACACCTCGGGCTCGCTGGCCGGCAGCCCCGAGCGCGCATTGGCAGTGACCGACTTCCTGCTGGCTCAGTCCCGCAAGGGCACGTAGCGCAGC
>JANONH010000394.1:0-2572 GCA_031420735.1 Methylibium sp. | reverse complement strand
GCCGGGCGCGGGCAGACTGCCGCGGCGGTTCTCGCGGCGAAGCTCAAGCTGGCCGGCTCCATCGGAAAGCTCGGTGCACGTTCCACCCGTTCGGGTTGACTGCAGGTCGCAGCGTTCTTCGATGGCGGGGCGCAGTTTTGTATCGCGCCCGCGATCGAAGGCCACCGCTCAACGCCGCGCCAGCACCGGCGCGAGCGCCACGCCGGTGTGCGTGCCGGCGACGACCACCTGTTCGGGCGAGCCGGTGGCCACCACGCGGCCGCCGCCGCGCCCGCCTTCGGGGCCGAGGTCGATCACCCAGTCGGCTTCGGCGACGACGTCGAGGTCGTGCTCGATCACCACCACGCTGTGGCCGCCGTCGACCAGGCGGTGCAGCACGCGGATGAGTTTTTCCACGTCGGCCATGTGCAGGCCGACGGTGGGCTCGTCGAGCACGTAGAGCGTGTGCGGCGGCTTCTGGCCGCGGCGTGTGAGCTCGTCGCGCACCTTGCTGAGTTCGGTGACGAGCTTGATGCGCTGCGCCTCGCCGCCGCTCAGGGTGGGCGAAGGCTGGCCGAGGGTGAGGTAGCCGAGGCCGACGTCGTGCAGCAACTGCAAGGGGTGGGCGATGGCGGGCATGGAGGCGAAGAAGCCGACCGCTTCGTCGACCTCCATTCGCAGCACCTCGCCGATGTTCTTGCCACGCCAGGTGACGGCCAGGGTCTCGGGGTTGAAGCGCGCGCCGTGGCACTGGTCGCACGGCACCTTCACGTCGGGCAGGAAGGACATCTCGATGGTGCGCAGGCCCTGCCCTTCGCAACCGGGGCAGCGCCCCGCGCCAGTGTTGAACGAGAAGCGCGCCGATGCATAGCCGCGTGCCTTGGCCTCGAGGGTTTCGGTAAAGAGCCTTCTGATGGCGCCCCAGAAGCCGATGTAGGTGGCCGGGCAGGAGCGCGGTGTCTTGCCGATGGGCGTCTGGTCGACTTCAAGCACGCGGTCGATGGGCAGGAAGCCGCTGATTTCGTTGCAGCCGACCCAGGCCGGGTGCTTGCCGGCGGCCAGCGCGTCGCGGCCGGCGCGGCTGACTTTAAGCGCCACGGCGGCGTGCACATTGGCCAGCAGCACGTCGCGCGCGAGGGTGCTCTTGCCGGAGCCGGAAACGCCGGTCACTGCCACCAGGCGTTGCAGCGGCAGTTGCACGTCGAGGTCTTGCAGGTTGTGCAGGCAGGCGCCGCCGAGCGTGAGGACCAGCGGTTCGGCCGACGTTTCGACGGCGGGCGGGCCGGGTGCCCGCTTAGACCGTGCGGCCTTCGCAGCGCTGGCAACCGTGCGCCCGGTCTGCACGGTCACGATGCCGGCCTCGCCCACGAGCGCCGGCCGTGCCGCCACGGTTTCGGCCACGCTCGAGTGCCGGGCCTCTGCCGCCTTGCCAGCACTTGCCGGAGCCGCTGCCTTGCCCTCGCCCACTTGCGCCGGCAGCGCCACCGGGCGCCGTGCCTGCAGCGGGTGACGCATGGGCCGCGCCAGCATGCGGCCGGTGACGGATTCGGGCGCAGCGAGCAGGTCTGCGGCCGAGCCTTCGGCGACCAGCCGCCCGCCGCGCTTGCCGGCGCCGGGGCCGATGTCGATGAGGTGGTCGGCGCGGCGGATGGTGTCTTCGTCGTGCTCCACCACGACCAGGGTGTTGCCCTGGGCGCCGAGCAGTTGCAGCGCGTCGAGCAGGACCCGGTTGTCGCGCGGGTGCAGGCCGATGGTGGGCTCGTCGAGCACGTAGCACACGCCCTGCAGGTTGCTGCCGAGCTGGGCGGCCAGGCGAATGCGCTGCGCCTCGCCGCCGCTCAGGGTGGGCGCGGCGCGGTCGAGCGTGAGGTAGCCCAGGCCCACTTGCTCGAGAAAAGCCAGGCGCGAGCGGATCTCGGCGATGACGTCGCGCGCGATGGTGGCTTCGCGGCCGTCGAGTTTTTGCGACTCGACCCAGTGGCGCGCGTCGTTGACGGCCAGCGCCGCCACCTGGGCGATGGAGCGCTCGCCGCTGCCCACGCCCTCCTTGCCAAAGCGCACCGCCAGCGACACCTTGTTAAGGCGCGCGCCGTGGCAGCTCGCGCAGGGCGCGTCGGCGACGTCGTCGCCTTCGGGCTCGGCGCTGAAGGTTTTTTCGCGCCCGCCGGTGTCTTCGTCGCGCAGGGTGTCGTCGTAGGCCTTGCGTTGTTCGCGCGTGAGCGCAAGGCCGGTGCCCACGCATTCGCCGCACCAGCCGTGCTTGCTGTTGTAGGAAAACATGCGCGGGTCCAGCTCGGGGTAGCTGGTGCCGCAGCTCGGGCAGGCGCGCTTGGTGGAGAACACCTTGACGCGGCCCAGCCGGTGGGTGGCGCCGCCCGCGGCCATGGCGGCCTGCAGGCCGTCGAGCGGGGCCAGCAGGTGGATCACGCCCTTGCCCAGCTCGAGCGTGCGCGTGAGCAGATCGCGCAACTCGGCCTCGCGCTCGGGTGAGACCTGCAGGTCGCCGACCGGCAGCTCCAGGGTGTGCTCTTTAAATCGGTCCAGCCGTGGCCAGGGCGAGGTGGGCAAAAACTCGCCGTCCACCCGCAGGTGG
>JANONH010000393.1:0-2901 GCA_031420735.1 Methylibium sp. | reverse complement strand
TCTACAAATTCGTCAGCGCCGACCGCATGGCGCCCGGCGGCGCGGCGGCCAATGCCACGCTGCTCGATACCGGCACGCTCTACGTGGCCCGCTTCGACGCCGGCGGGCGCGGCGCGTGGCTGCCGCTCAGCCACGGCAAGTGGCCGCTCACGGCGGCCAAGGGTTTTGCCGACCAGGGCGAGGTGGTGGTAAAGACGCGCCAGGCGAGCGACCTGCTCGGCGCCACCAAGATGGACCGCCCGGAGTGGGTTGCGGTGGCGGGCGATGGCTGGGTCTATTGCACGCTCACCAACAACCGCGACCGCGGCGCGGCGGGCCAACCCGGCATCGACGCGGCCAACCCGCGCGCCGGCAACACCATGGGCCACGTCATCCGCTGGAAGGAAGACGGCGACTTCGACGGCACCGGCTTCCAGTGGTCGCATTTCGTGCTGGCCGGCGACCCGGCCAACGAGCGCGCCGACGCAAAAGGCAGCGTGCGCGGCGACGCCTTTGGCTGCCCCGACGGCCTGTGGAGCGACGCCCGCGGCGTGCTGTGGATCCAGACCGACATGTCCACCTCGGCCATGGGCCACGGCGAGCTTGCAGGCCTCGGCCACAACTGCATGCTTGCCGCCGACCCGAACACCGGCGAAGTGCGCCGTTTCCTCGTTGGCCCGGCGGGCTGCGAAATCACCGGCGCCACCGCCACGCCCGACGGCCGCACGCTGTTCGTCAACATCCAGCATCCCGGCGAAAGCCCGAGCGAGCGCAGCGACCCCGAGCAGCCCCGCCGCGTTTCCAACTGGCCCGACCACCAGGCGGGCGGGCGGCCACGCTCGGCCACCGTCGTCATTACCAAGAGCGATGGCGGCGTGATCGGTACTTGAGCGGCACATGATCCGCCCCCGAACATTGCACGTGGGCCGCCAGGCGCCGGCAATGCGCCTCAACCCCGCTCGAACTTGAACACCGCGGTGCTCGCCAGCAGGTTGGGCCAGCGTCGCACGACGCGGCCGTCTTGCAGGCCGAAGCTGTCGAGCACGCGCAGCGCGTTCTTTCTGGCGAGCAGGTCGAAGTCGGCGTGCGTGCCGACGCGGATGTTGGGCGTGTCGTACCACTGATAGGGCAGCACCTTGGTCACCGGCATGCGCCCTTGCAGCACCGACAGGCGGTTGGGCCAGTGCGCGAAGTTCGGAAAGCTCACGATGCCGATGCGCGCCACGCGCACCGTCTCGCGCAGCATCTGTTCGGTGTTGCGCAGGTTCTGCAAGGTGTCGAGCTGCAGCACGACGTCGAAAGCGCCGTCGGCAAAGATCGACAGGCCTTCTTCGAGGTTGCGCTGGATGACGTTGACGCCGCGCTTGATGCACTGCTGCACCTGTGCATCGTCGAGCTCCACGCCGTAGCCGCTGCAGCCGCGCTGCTCGCGCAGCAGGGCGAGCAGCGCACCGTCGCCGCAGCCGAGATCGAGCACGTGCGACCCAGTCGGCACCAGCTCGGCGATCACTTCCATGGCGCGTCGTTCACTCATGCCGCACTCTCATGTCGCCACGCGCTCGAAGTAGCTGCGCAGGGCGCCGTGGTAGCGCGGGTCGTCGAGCAGGAAGGCGTCGTGGCCGTGCGGTGCGTCGATCTCGGCGTAGCTCACGTCGCGGCGGTTGTCGAGCAGGGCTTTGACGATCTCGCGCGAGCGCTCGGGCGAAAAGCGCCAGTCGGTGGTGAAGCTCACGACCAGGAAGCCGGCGCGGGCGGCGGCCAGGGCGCGGCCGAGGTCGCCGCCGTGGGCGCGGGCCGGCTCGGGAGCGGCCCAGCGCTCGGCCCGCGATGCGGTCTCTGGTGCGTTGTCGGTGCGTCGTTCGAGTACGGCGGCGACTCATCCATCGCTCGGGGGTTCATCGGGGATCGGCCGGGAGTCATGTCGCCACGCGCTCGAAGTAGCTGCGCAGGGCGCCGTGGTAGCGCGGGTCGTCGAGCAGGAAGGCGTCGTGGCCGTGCGGTGCGTCGATCTCGGCGTAGCTGAGGTCGCGGCGGTTGTCGAGCAGGGCCTTGACGATCTCGCGCGAGCGCTCGGGCGAAAAGCGCCAGTCGGTGGTGAAGCTCACGACCAGAAAGCCGGCGCGGGCGGCGGCCAGGGCGCGGCCGAGGTCGCCGCCGTGGGCGCGCGCCGGGTCGAAGTAGTCGAGCGCGCGGGTGATGAGCAGGTAGGTGTTGGCGTCGAAGTAGTCGCTGAACTTGTCGCCCTGGTAGCGCAGGTAGCTCTCGATCTGAAATTCGACCTCCTGCGTGCTGAAGCGCAGTTGCTCGCCGAGCGTCTGGCGGCCGAACTTGGCGGCCATGGTGTCGTCGCTGAGGTAGGTGATGTGGCCCACCATGCGCGCCACGCGCAGGCCCCGCTTGGGCACCACGCCGTGGCCGTAGAAGTGGCCGCCGTGGAAGTCGGGGTCGGTCACGATGGCGCGGCGCGCCACTTCGTTGAAGGCGATGTTCTGCGCCGACAGGCTGGGTGCACACGCCACCACCACCGCATGGCGCACGCGCGCCGGGTGGCGCAAGGTCCATGAAAGCGCCTGCATACCGCCGAGGCTGCCGCCGATGACGGCGGCGAGCGTCTCGATGCCCAGCGCGTCCATGAGCCGGGCCTGCGCGTCGACCCAGTCTTCCACCGTGACGACCGGAAAGTCCGCGCCATAGGGCCGGCCGGTCGCCAGGTTCTCGTGCATCGGGCCGGTGGAGCCGAAACAGGAGCCGGGGTTGTTGACGCCGATGACGAAAAAACGGTCGGTGTCGAGCGGCTTGCCCGGGCCGACCAGGTTGTCCCACCAACCGGCCTGTTTGTCGCCCTCGGTGTGGCGGCCGGCGACGTGGTGCGAGGCATTGAGCGCATGGCACACCAGCACCGCATTGCTGCGCGCGGCATTG
>JANONH010000392.1:0-3746 GCA_031420735.1 Methylibium sp. | reverse complement strand
GCTCTCGTGCAGCACGAAGCCGCGCTCGGTTTGCACCGGCCCGCCCAGGTAGACCGGCTGATCGGCCAGTTCGGCACGGTCGAGCAGGAGTTCGACCTTCTCGAACAGCTTGCCGAGCTTGATGTCGCTGGGTTTGTTGATGACGAGACCGAGCGCGCCACGCTCGGTGTGCTCGCACAGGTAGATCACCGAGCCGGCAAAGTTGTCGTCGGCCAAGCCGGGCATGGCGATCAAAAACTGGTTGGTGAGGTCGATGGCCATGGCACCCATGGCGTGGATTCTAAGGGCCTGCGGCCCTGCCCCGGCAAGCCCGGTGCGCTCGCGGCACACTCATGTGCATGGTCGATTCCAAGCCCGAAATCCTCGACGCGGCGCTGGTCTGGGTGCGCCGCGATCTGCGGGTCCACGACCATGCCGCGCTCTACCACGCGCTCTGCGGCGCCCGCAAGGTGTGGGTGGCCTTCGTGTTCGACACCGACATCCTGGAGCCGCTGGCGCGCGAGGACCGGCGCGTGGAGTTCATCGCACAGTCGCTGCTCGAACTGAACGCGGAGTTGCGCGCGCTCGGCCAGGCCCGAGGCGTGGAAGGCGCCGGCCTCATCGTGCGCCACGGCCGTGCGCGCGACGAACTGCCGCGCCTGGCTGCGGCGCTGCGCGTGCAGGCGGTGTATGCCAACGCCGATTACGAGCCGGCCGCCACGGCACGCGACGCACAGGTGCGCGGCGCCCTCGCCAACCTGGGCGTGGCCTATCACGCGAGCAAGGACCAGGTGGTGTTCGGCGGCGGCGAGCTCCTCACCGGCAGCGGCAAGCCTTACAGCGTGTTCACGCCCTACAAGAACGCCTGGTTAAAAAAGCTCGATGCCTTCTATCTGCGGGCCTACCCGGTCGAGCGCCATGCGCAGGCACTTGCCCCGCTGCCGACACACGAGCGCCGGCCCATGCCGGCACTGGCCGACCTCGGCTTTCGGCCCACCAAGCTCGCGGCGCTGGACATTGCCGGGGGCAGCAAGGCGGCACGCTCGGTCTTCAACGACTTCTCAGGCGAGCGCATGGACCGCTATGCCCGCACGCGCGACTTTCCTGCGGTCAAGGGGCCGAGTTATCTGAGCGTCCACCTCCGATTCGGCACGCTCTCAGTGCGCGAACTCGCGGCCCACGCCTGGCAGCGCAGCCAAGCAGGCTCGCCGGGCGCACGCACTTGGCTGACTGAGCTGGTGTGGCGCGATTTTTATCACCAGGTCTTGCACTACCACCCGCACGTCGCCGAGCGTAGTTTCAAGCCCGAGTACGACCGCATCAAGTGGGAGCACGGCAAGGTCGCCGACGCACTGTTTCACGCCTGGTGCGAAGGCCGCACCGGCTACCCCTTGGTGGACGCGGCCATGGCGCAGATCAACCAAACCGGCTACATGCACAACCGCCTGCGCATGGTCGTGGCCAGCTTTCTGTGCAAGGACCTGGGCCTGGACTGGCGCCGCGGCGAACGCTACTTTGCAGAGAAGCTCAACGACTACGACCTGGCCGCCAACAACGGCGGCTGGCAATGGGCCGCCTCGAGCGGCTGCGACGCCCAGCCCTACTTTCGCATCTTCAATCCGGTGACGCAGAGCGAGCGCTTCGACGCCGAGGGCCAGTTCATCCGCCGTTATCTGCCGCAACTCGCCGGCCTGCCCGACGCTTTCGTGCATGCGCCCTGGCTGGCCCGCCCAGTGGACTTGGCCGCGGCCAAGCTGCGCCTCGGCCACGACTACCCGCAGCGCCTGGTCGACCACGACGAGGCGCGCCAGCGCACGCTATTGCGC
This sequence comes from Methylibium sp., assembly GCA_031420735.1. Lineage (GTDB taxonomy): Bacteria > Pseudomonadota > Gammaproteobacteria > Burkholderiales > Burkholderiaceae_C > Methylibium. Next base: position 1,941 of record JANONH010000392.1, on the reverse strand, counting down.
TATGCGGTAGTCAAGCCGCGTTGAAGGTCGGCATGCCAAGTGTTGCGCATTCCAGCCGCCGCTTAAGGTTTGCGGCGCGGGCGGCTAGCGCCGCCCCAAAGCAGCCGCGGCTTTAGCGCAAGCCGGCCGCCGCCCCGCCCAGGGCCCTGACGGCACCGGCACCCACCGCAGCGCCGAAGCGTTTGGCCAAGCGCTCGGCGACGTTTTCCTTGGGCGTGTAGTCGATCACCTCCTCGGCCTTCACCACTTCTCGCGCCACGTAATCGAGCCCGCCGAGATGGTCGGCCAGGCCTTGCTCCAGGGCGGATTCGCCGCTCCAGAACAAGCCCGAAAAGGTTTCGGGCGTTTCCTTCAAGCGCTTGCCGCGGCCTTCTTTGACGACTCGGATGAATTGCTCGTGGATCTGCTTGACCATGGCTTGGGCGTAGGCGCGGTGGGCTTCGGAGAGCGGCGAGAACGGGTCGAGCAGGCCCTTGTTTTCGCCCGCGGTGATGAGACGGCGCTCGACACCGAGTTTTTGCATCGTGCCGGTGAAGCCGAAGCCGTCCATCAAGACGCCGATCGATCCGATGATCGAGGCCTTGTCGACGTAGATTTCGTCGGCCGCGGCGGCGATGTAGTACGCGGCCGAGGCGCAGAGCTCCTCGCACACGGCGTAGAGCGGCTTCTTGTGCAACGCCTTGAGGCGGCGAATTTCGTCGTTGACCAAGCCGGCCTGCACCGGGCTTCCGCCGGGCGAGTTGATGCGGATCACGACCGCCCGCGCGCCCTGGTCTTCGAAGGCAGTGCGCAGGGCGGCATTGAGCCCTTCGGCGCTGGCTTCGCCGTCGGCGTCGATCTCGCCGCGCACCTCGACCAGCGCGGTGTGCGGTCCGCTCGGCGCCGACGCGCCTCGCTGCTGCGCGACGGCGGCCCACACGAGGCCAACGAAGATCAGCATCCACGCCAGGCGAAAGAACACGCGCCAGCGCCGCTCGCTGCGGCGGTCGCGCAGGAAAAGCCGCGCGAATTCTTCGATCGCACGGCCGTCCAGGGCGGTTGCGCCGGCCGGCGTGGCACTCGCCGCTGTCGCCGCCGAAGGCAAGGCTTGCGCCGGGCCCAGCGTGGGTTCGGCCGCTCGGCCATCGTCAAAGCTGCTCATGGGATTTCTCTGCGGCCACGGCGGGCCGAATGTCGCGTGAAGGATACCAATCGATGCGACCGTCTCGCTCCTGGACCTTCAAGGCCGTGAGGCGCCCGCGGCCGCAGGGGCCGCCGACACAACCCCCACCGGCGGGCGAGTAGGTCGCACCATGAAAGGTACAGACGATGAACTCGCGCGCGGCGTCGAGAAACTCGCCGGCTTGCCAGTCCATCTCGGTGGGTACGTGGACACAGCGGTTCAGGTAGGCCACCACCCGACCGTCGAATCGCAGCGCAAAGGCACGCACCGGGCGACCGTACTGCAAGACGTCGAACACCAGCGCGCGGCCGCGCTCGACGAGTTCACCCGAACTGCACAGCGCCACCGCGCCATCTCCCGCGCGGTCTTGCAAGCTCGTTAAAGCAGTTGGATCGGACATCTCAGTTGATCAAACGCGCTTTGGCGGCCAAGCCGCAACGCAGGTGGTCCATTTCCCCACCGCGCTTCAAACGACCCCCAAGGCACGAGCCGGTCAAGCAGCCGCCGCGGACCGACTCTGCCGGGCCGCCAGCGGCGCCCCCTGGAGCAACTGTGTTCAAAGTCAAGCCTTGCCGAGATGAAATTCATCACTCCAGGGCTGGCCGGTGCGGGCCATCGCGTTGAGGATGCGCAGCATTTTGTGCGCGCACGCGGTCAGGGCGACCTTCTTGGGTTTGCCCGCAGCGAGCAAGCGGTCATAGAAGGTTTTGATGACCGGGTTGAAGCGCACGGCGCTGAGCGTGGCCATGTACAGCGCACAGCGAACGGCGCTGCGCCCG
>JANONH010000391.1:0-17172 GCA_031420735.1 Methylibium sp. | reverse complement strand
CAGCTTCGAGGCCGAGCGGCTGCGCTCCAAGCCCTGGCTCGCACGCACCCTCGGCAAGCCTTCACCATGAGCAGCATGAAGATCGCGGTCTTGCCGGGCGACGGCATCGGGACGGAGATCGTGGCCCAGGCGCTGCGCGTCCTGGGCGCGCTCGACCTGCAGTTCGTGTTGGAAACCGCACCGGTGGGCGGCGCCGCCTTCGAGGCGGCAGGCCATCCGCTGCCCGCGCCGACGCTGGCGCTGGCGCGCGCCGCCGACGCCGTGCTGTTCGGCGCGGTGGGCGACTGGAAATACGACCGGCTCGAGCGGGCGCTGCGTCCCGAACAAGCGATCCTCGGCTTGCGCAAGGAGCTCGGCCTGTTCGCCAACTTCCGCCCGGCGATCTGCTACCCCGAGCTCACGCATGCCTCGAGCCTCAAGCCCGAACTGGTGGCGGGCCTGGACATCCTCATCATTCGCGAGCTCACCGGCGACATCTATTTCGGTCAGCCGCGCGGCCGGCGCACCGCCATCGACGGCCATTTCCCGGGTGCCGAAGAGGCTTTCGACACCATGCGCTACAGCCGCCCGGAGATCGAGCGCATCGCCCATGTCGCGTTCCAGGCCGCGCAGAAGCGGCACAAACGCCTCACCAGCGTGGACAAGGCCAATGTGCTCGAAACCTTCCAGTTCTGGAAGGACGTGGTGACAGAGGTTCATGCCCAGTATCCCGACGTGCAGCTCGATCACCTGTACGTCGACAACGCGGCCATGCAGCTCGTGAAGGCGCCCAAGCAGTTCGACGTGATCGTCACCGGCAACATGTTCGGCGACATCCTCTCCGACGAAGCGGCCATGCTCGCCGGCTCGATCGGCATGCTGCCCAGCGCCTCGCTCAATGCCAAGGGCCAGGGCCTGTACGAACCCAGCCACGGCAGCGCGCCCGACATCGCCGGCCAAGGCGTCGCCAATCCGCTCGCCACCATCCTGAGCGCGGCGATGATGCTGCGCTACAGCCTGGGTCAGCCGCAGGCAGCAGAGCGCATCGAGGCGGCGGTGCGGGCCGTGCTGCAAGCGGGCCTGCGGACCCGAGACATCGCTCGCGAAGGCGAGCGCAGCGTGGGCACGAGCGAAATGGGCGACGCCGTCGTCGCCCATCTCTCGCGCCAAGGCTAGTGGATCGCCAGGCTCTCGAAGGAAGGTAAGCGCGATGGCAAAGAGTGTGGTGGGTTTCGTGGGATGGCGCGGCATGGTGGGCTCCGTGCTGCTCGAGCGCATGCGGGCAGAGGGCGACTTCGCGCTCATCGAGCCGGTGTTTTTCAGCACCAGCAGCGCGGGCGGCAAGCTGCCTGCGGCCCTGGCCGACGTCGCCGGCAACGAGACCCGGCTCGCCGACGCGCGCGACACCGCGGCGCTTTCCCGCTGCGACATCATCCTCACCGCGCAAGGCGGCGACTACACCTCCGAGGTGTTCCAGCCGCTGCGGGCGCGCGGCTGGAAGGGCCACTGGATCGATGCCGCGTCGACCCTGCGCATGCAGAGCGACGCCGTCATCGTGCTCGACCCGGTCAACTTGCCGGCCATCGAGAACGCGCTGGTGCGCGGCGGGCGCAACTGGATCGGCGGCAACTGCACCGTGAGCTGCATGCTCATGGGCGTGGGCGCACTGTTCAAGGCCGGCTGGGTCGAATGGATGAGCTCCATGAGCTACCAGGCGGCCTCGGGCGGCGGGGCCCAGCACATGCGCGAATTGCTGGCGCAGTTCGGCACGCTCAACGCCGAAGTGCGCAGCTTGCTGGACGACCCCGACAGCTCCATCCTTGAAATTGACCGCCGCGTGAGCGCGCGCCAGCGCGCCATGTCGCCCAAGGAGCTGGCGCAGTTCGGTGCGCCGCTCGGCGGCTCGCTCATCCCCTGGATCGACAAAGATCTCGGCGGCGGCGTGAGCCGCGAAGAGTGGAAGGCCGGCGCGGAGACCAACAAGATTCTCGGCCTGGGCGAGTCCTTCGGCACGGCAACAATTCCGGTGGACGGCCTGTGCGTGCGGGTTGGAACCTTGCGCTGCCACAGCCAAGCGTTAAGCTTCAAACTCAAGAAAAACGTGCCATTGGCCGACATCGAAGCCTTGCTCGCCGCAGACAACCCCTGGGTCAAGCTCGTGCCCAACAACCGCGAAGCCACTCTCGCCCAGCTCACGCCGGTGGCGGTGTCCGGTTCGATGACGATCCCGGTGGGGCGCGTGCGCAAACTTGCAATGGGCCCCGAATATTTGGCGGCCTACACCATCGGCGACCAGTTGCTGTGGGGCGCTGCCGAGCCATTGCGCCGCATGCTGCGCATCGTGCTGGAGTCATGAGGGCGAGTGATCGGGCGCAGCCCGTTGCAAGCCGACAACGGAGTGTTGACGCAGGCCACGGTCGGCCAAACCGCGCCAACATCACGCGACACTTCAGCTTGTCAGCCTATATGCCTGATGTTATTGTGATTTCATTTGGTTTCGTTGGGGCCATGGGGCTCGAGGCGGGCCATTAACAGAAGTGCTTTGCTTTGTATAACAAAGCCAGAGCTTGGGATTTGGGAGAAGCCTTGAAACACCGTCAGAACCGCGTCGCCGGCCTTCGCTCGCAATCGGCACTCCACACCATCGCCGTCGCTGCCTTGGCGGTTTTAGGCAGCCTGCCGCTCGACGTGGCGGCGCTCGGTCTGGGTCGGCTCACGGTCCAATCGGCGCTCGGCGAGTCGCTCAAAGCCGAGATCGACGTGACTGCGCTCACGCCGGAAGAGGCGGCGAGCCTCAAGGTCCGCATCGCCGCACCCGAGGTCTACCGCAACGCCGGCGTCGAGTTCAACCCGGCGCTGTCGGCCGCGAGCGTTTCATTGCAACGCCGGCCCGACGGGCGGCCTTACCTAAGGCTCTCGGCCGACCGGCCGGTGGGGGACCCCTTCGTCGATGTCATCCTCGAGCTCAATTGGGCTTCCGGGCGTCTGATGCGCGAGTTCACGCTGCTGCTCGACCCGCCCACCACGGCCCGTACGCCCGTGCCAGCGGCCGAGCCGGCGCCCGTGGCCGCAGCTCCAAAACCGGCGCCCAGTGACGCGGCGAGTGCGCCAGCGCAGGCCATACCGCGCGCTGCGGTGGCACCGGCCGAGAGGTCTGCGGCGCTGCCCCAGCCTCCTGCCGCACGGCCCGCACTGCCGTCGGCATTGGCCGGGTCGGGCGACCAGCACCTGGTGCAGCGTGGCGACACCCTCTCGCGCATTGCCGGGCAAACGTTGCGAACGCAGCGCTCCGGTGTCTCGCTCGATCAGATGCTGGTGGCGCTCTACCGCAACAATGCCGAAGCCTTTGCCGGCAACAACATGAACCGGCTCAAGGCCGGAGCGGTCTTGCAATTGCCCAGCGAAGAAGAGGCCGCTGCCGTGTCGGGCGCTGAAGCCGCGCGCCTCATCCAGGCGCAGAGCGCCGATTTCGACGCTTACCGGGAAAAGCTCGCCGCCGGCGTTGGCACTGTCGCCGCGGCAGACAGTTCACGCACGGCCAGCGGCAGGGTCCAGGCCGAAGTGCAAGACCGCAAGACCAGTGCTGCGGCGACACCGGACAAGCTCACTCTGAGCAAGGGTGCCGCGGCTTCGGCCAAGGCCAGTGCTGCCGAGGAAGCGCTGGCCAAGGGACGCGAACAAAAAGACAGCTCCACCCGTGTTGCCGAACTGGCCAAGAACGTCGCCGAACTCGAGCGCTTAAAAGGCGCGACGGGTGCATCGGGCGCGGACAGTGGCGCGGGCGCGGGCGTGGGCGCTGCACCTGGACCGCGGGTGAGCGTCGCCACGCCGCAGGCGGCGGCCGCCGCGTCAAGCGCGCAGGCTCCCACGGCAACTGTGCCAGCGGCAGCCCCTGCCGCTTCCGTACCGAGCGCCCAAGCGAACGCCCAAGCGAACGCCCAAGCGGCTGCCCAAGCGGCTGCGGTGGCCGCGTCGAGCGCTGCGGCCGAGTCTGGCGCAGCCGAAGCCGCAGCCTCTGCGGCGGCTGCGACAGCGCGCGCCGCGACCGACGACGCGGCCCAAGCGCGCGCTGCTGCCGGCGCTTCGGCTGCGGCAAGCACCGCGCCGCCCGCTTCGACCGAGGCGCAAGGGCCGGGCTTCCTCGACGCCTTGCTCGACAACCCCTTGCTCATGCCGGGCGCCGTCTTGCTGATTGCCCTGCTTGCGGGCTTCGGCATCTACCGCATGCGCCAGGGCAAGCGCGACAGCGGCGAGACCTCGTTCCTCGAGAGCCGTTTGCAGCCCGACTCCTTCTTCGGTGCCAGCGGCGGCCAGAGAGTGGACACGCGCGACGCCACCGGCGTGCCGTCGTCCATGAGCTACTCCCTGAGCCAGCTCGACGCCATCGGCGATGTCGACCCGGTTGCCGAAGCCGATGTCTACCTCGCTTACGGGCGCGACCTGCAGGCCGAAGAGATCTTGAAGGAAGCGATGCGGTCCAACCCCGACCGCATGGCGATTCGCCTCAAGCTGCTCGAGGTCTATGCCAAGCGACGCGACACCAAGGGCTTCGAGGCGCTGGCCGCGCAGCTGCACAGCTTGACGGGCGGCGAAGGCGAGGATTGGTCGCGCGCGCAGCAACTGGGCATGGGCATCGACCCGGAGAACCCCATGTACGAGCCTGGTGGGCAGCCGACGCGGCCTTCCGGCGATGTCGGTGTGATCGACGGCCTGGGCGCCAGCACCATGCCGCAATCGGTGCTGCCTTCGGCAGCGCATTTCGACTCGCAGCTCACGCGCGAAGAGGCCCATGCTGCCGACGTCGATCTCGACCTCGACATCTCGGTGCCGGGCAGTCTGGACGAGCTACCGGCGCATTCGATGTTGCGCACCCAGCCGATGGTGCCGACCGGCGCTGCGGCACAGACCGCGCCGCCCGCATTCGAGTTCGACCTTCCATCGCTCGATCTCGATGGCCCCGACGATGCGTCGGCGCCGGCCACGGCGCACACGCCGCCGCGGCGCGCCGACCTGGACTTTCGGGCTGCTTTCGACGCCCAAGACGGCGGCGATGGCGGCGCCGACGAAGAGGGCTTGTCACGCAAGCTCGAGCTGGCGGAAGAGTTCCGCCAGATCGGCGACGTCGACGGTGCGCGCGATTTGCTTCAGGAAGTCATTGCGCAGTCGGGCGGCGCACTCAAGTCCAAGGCGCAAACCATGCTCAAGGGCTTGGGCTGAGCGGCTCGGGGCGCAAGCGGGCCCGAGCCGCCTCGCTCCTTCCATGCGCGTGGTCCTGGGCCTGAGCTACTCGGGCGCCGGCTACCTCGGTTGGCAGAGCCAGCCGGGCGGGCAAACGGTGCAAGACCGGCTCGAGGCGGCGCTGGCCAGGTTCGCCGACCGGCCGGTGCGCACGGTCTGCGCGGGCCGCACCGACACTGGCGTGCACGCGCTCAACCAGGTGGTGCATTTCGACTGCGACGTCGAGCGCCAGCCCGGCTCCTGGGTGCGTGGCACCAACACCTACCTGCCGCGCGACATCGCCGTGCAGTGGTGCCGCACGGTCGCTGCCGAAACCGAAACCGAAGAAACCGGACCCGGACCCGGACCCGGACCCGAGCGCGCGCAGCCGTCCTTGCGAGGCTTCCATGCGCGCTACAGCGCGCGCGCTCGCCGCTATGCCTATGTGCTGCTCGAGTCGCCCGTGCGTCCCGCGGTGGAGCGTGGGCAAGTGGGCTGGGTGTTTCGTGCACTGGACGCACAGGCCATGCGCGCGGCGGCCACGTGTTTGATTGGCGAGCATGATTTCAGCTCGTTTCGTTCGTCCGAATGCCAAGCGGCCAGCCCGGTCAAGACCCTCGCGAGCATCGACATCACGCAACGCGGCGCCTACTGGCGCTTTGATTTCGAGGCCAACGCCTACCTGCACCACATGGTGCGCAACCTGATGGGCTGCCTCATCGCAGTGGGGCAGGGGGTGCGCTCGGCGCAGTGGCTGGCGCATGTGCTCGAGGCGCGCGACCGACGCCTTGCGGCGCCGACCTTCGCCCCCGACGGCCTCTATTTTCTCGGGCCGCTCTACGATGCCGATTTCGCGCTGCCCGAGCGAACGGCTGCATTCGACTGGCTCGTCTAGGAAAAACCGCATGCGCACGCGCATCAAGATCTGCGGCCTCACCCGCGAGGCCGATGTGGACGCCGCGGTCGAGGCCGGCTGCGATGCGCTCGGTTTCGTGCTCTACGACAAGAGCCCGCGGGCCGTGAGCGTGGCGCGCGCCGTAGCACTCGCCCGCAGGCTGCCGCCCTTCGTCACGCCGGTGGCGCTGTTCGTCAATGCCGCACGCGCCGAGCTGGATGCAGCTTGCGCCGCGATCCCGAACCTGGTGCTGCAGTTCCACGGCGACGAAACGCCCGCCGAGTGCGCGCTGCCCGGGCGGCCTTGGATCAAGGCCGCCCGCATGAAGGTCGGTTTCAATTTGTTAAACTTTGCACAGCAGTTCGCCAACGCCCAGGGACTGCTGCTCGACGCCCATGTCGAGTCTTATGGCGGCGGTGGAAAGGTCTTCGATTGGTCACTCGTTCCGCACGGCGTCCCCCATCGGCTCGTTTTGTCTGGTGGGTTGAATGCTGCCAACGTGACCGATGGTGTGGTGAAGGTGCGGCCCTGGGCCGTTGACACGAGCTCCGGCGTCGAAAGCGCGAAGGGCATCAAGGATGCCTTGGCGATGCGCCGGTTCTGCCAAGCTGTGCAAGAGGCCGACGCGCAAATCGCAGCGTCGGCGCCAGCCCCCACTGCCTGAGCTTTTTTTCTCACATGCTTGATTACCAACAACCCGATGCCCGCGGCCATTTCGGCCCCTATGGCGGCAGCTTCGTCGCCGAAACCCTGGTCCATGCGCTCGACGAACTGAAGGCCGCCTACGCCCACTACCGCCACGATGCCGACTTCATTCGGGAGTTCAAGTACGAGCTGGCGCACTTTGTCGGGCGGCCAAGCCCCATTTACCACGCCGCGCGCCTGAGCCGCGAGCTGGGCGGCGCGCAAATCTTTCTCAAGCGCGAAGACCTAAACCACACCGGCGCGCACAAGATCAACAACACCATCGGCCAAGCGCTGCTCGCGCGGCGCATGGGCAAGCCGCGCGTCATCGCCGAGACCGGCGCCGGCCAGCACGGCGTGGCCACCGCCACCATCTGCGCGCGCTACGGCATGGAGTGCGTGGTCTACATGGGCAGCCAGGACATGCTGCGTCAGTCACCCAACGTCTACCGCATGCACCTGCTCGGCGCCAAGGTGGTGCCGGTCGAGAGCGGCAGCAAGACGCTCAAAGACGCGCTCAACGAAGCGCTGCGCGACTGGGTTACCAACGTCGAGAACACCTTCTACATCATCGGCACCGTGGCGGGCCCCGCACCCTACCCGGAGATGGTGCGCGACTTCCAAAGCGTGATCGGCCAGGAGTGCCTCGTGCAAATGCCGGCCATGACCGGCCGCCAGCCCGACGCCGTGATCGCCTGCGTGGGCGGGGGCAGCAATGCGATGGGCATCTTCCACCCCTACATCGCCCACGAAGGCACGCGGCTCATCGGCGTCGAGGCTGCGGGGCAGGGCCTCGAGAGCGGCAAACACGCGGCGTCGCTCACGGCGGGCTCGCCCGGCGTGCTGCACGGCAACCGCACCTACTTGCTGCAAGACGCCAACGGCCAGATCACCGAAACGCATTCCATTTCCGCCGGCCTCGACTACCCGGGCGTCGGCCCCGAGCATGCCTACCTTAAAGACATCGGGCGGGCCGAGTACGTCACCATCACGGACGACGAAGCGCTCGCGGCCTTTCACCGCCTGTGCCGCACCGAAGGCATCATCCCCGCACTCGAATCCAGCCATGCCGTGGCCTACGCCATGAAGCTCGCGCCCACCCTGGGCACCGATCGGCAGTTGCTGGTGAACCTGAGCGGCCGCGGCGACAAGGACATCGGCACCGTGGCCGACCTCTCCAACGCCGACTTCTACTGCCGCCCGTCCTGCAAGGGCCAGGCCGTCAAGGGCCAGGACTCGGTCGTGAAGGTGTTCGGATGAGTCGCATCAAGCCGACCTTCGATGCCTTGCGCGGGCAGGGCCGCGCGGCCTTGATCCCCTATGTGACCGCGGGCGACCCCTATGCGGACGCCAGCGTCGAGATCATGCTGGCAATGGCCGAAGCCGGTGCCGACGCGATCGAACTCGGCGTGCCTTTCTCCGACCCCATGGCCGATGGCCCGGTGATCCAAAAAGCGTCGGAGCGGGCGCTCGCCAAGGGCATCGGCATGCCGCAGGTGCTGGCCATGGTGCGCGGCTTTCGGGCCGTCAACACGCGCACGCCGTTGGTGCTCATGGGCTACGCCAACCCGATCGAGCGCTACGGCGTGGAGCGCTTCACCGTCGACGCCCGCGAAGCCGGTGTCGACGGCGTGCTGGTGGTCGATTACCCACCCGAAGAATGCACCGAGTTCGCCGCCCTGATGCACGACGCCGGCCTCGACCCCATTTTTCTGCTGGCGCCCACCTCCACCGAAGAGCGCATGAGAGAAGTCGGGCGCGTCGCCAGGGGCTACGTCTACTACGTCTCGCTCACGGGCGTGACGGGTGCGGGCCATCTCGACACCGACGCGGTGGCCAGGATGGTGCCGCGGATTCGCCAGCACGTGAGCGTGCCGGTGGGGGTGGGCTTTGGCATCCGGGACGCGAAGACGGCGCGGGCGGTGGCCGAGATCGCCGACGCGGTGGTCATCGGCTCACGCCTGGTGCAGTTGCTCGAAGTCGAGCCGCGCGAGCGGGTCGTCGAAGCGGCCCGGGCTTTCATCGCCTCCATTCGCGCCGCGATGGACGAACAAAATCAAGGAGTGAAGGCATGAGCTGGCTCGAGAAACTGTTGCCGCCCAAGATCCAGCCGACCGACCCGACCGAGCGGCGCTCGGTTCCCGAGGGCTTGTGGATCAAATGCCCGTCCTGCGAGACCGTGCTCTACAAGACCGACCTCGAACAGAACGTCAACGTCTGCCCCAATTGCTCGCATCACCACCGCATCGGCGCGCGCGCACGCCTGGATCGCTTCCTCGACCCCGAGGGCCGCTACGAACTGGCGCAAGAAGTGGTACCGGTGGACCCGCTTAAATTCAAAGACAGCAAGAAGTATCCAGAGCGCCTCAAGCAGGCGATGGAGTCCACTGGCGAAACCGATGCCCTGGTGGTGATGGGTGGCTCCGTTCACACGCTGCCGGTCGTGGTCGCGTGCTTCGAGTTCGAATTCATGGGCGGCTCCATGGGTTCGGTGGTCGGCGAGCGTTTCGTGCGCGGCGTCGAGGCGGCGATCGAGCAGAAGACGCCCTTTATCTGCTTTACGTCCACTGGCGGCGCGCGCATGCAGGAGGGGCTGCTGAGCCTCATGCAGATGGCCAAGACCAATGCCTCGCTCACCTGGCTGGCCAAGGCGAAGCTGCCCTACATCAGCGTGCTCACCGACCCCACCATGGGCGGCGTGTCGGCCGGCTTCGCCTTCATGGGCGACGTGGTCATCGCCGAGCCCAAGGCCTTGATCGGCTTCGCCGGCCCGCGCGTGATCGAGAACACCGTGAGGGAGAAGCTGCCCGAGGGCTTCCAGCGCAGCGAATTCCTGCTCACGAAGGGCGCGGTCGACATGATCGTCGACCGCCGCGAACTGCGCGCCACGGTGGCGCGCTGCCTGGCCATCCTGCAGCGCCAGAGCGCCGACGCGATCGCCTGAGAGCAGCGGTCCCCTGGGGCCGCGCGATCCCAACGCGTGCGTACCATCGCCTCCATGCAAACAGCCTCCACGCTGGCCGACTGGCTGGCCCATTGCGAGCGGCTGCACCCGAAGACGATCGATCTCACGCTCGAGCGCGTCGAGCGGGTGCGCCAGCGCCTTGGCATCGCCTTCGACTGCCCCGTGTTCACCGTGGCGGGCACCAATGGCAAAGGCTCGACCTGCGCGATGCTCGAGTCGATTCTCATGGCCTCGGGGTTTCGGGTCGGCGTCTATTCCTCGCCCCACTTGGTGCACTTCGAGGAGCGCTGCCGCATCGACGGCAAGCTCGTGGAGGCAGCGCAATTGCTGCCCCACTTCGCTGCGGTGGAAGCCGCGCGCGCCGACGAGACGCTCACCTACTTCGAGTTCACGACCCTGGTCGTGCTGCGGCTCCTGGCCGCCGCCGGGCTCGATGCCGTGGTGCTCGAGGTGGGCCTGGGCGGGCGGCTCGACGCCGGCAACACGCTCGACACCGACTGCGCCATCCTCACCAGCATCGACCTCGACCACACCGAATTCCTCGGGCCGGACCGCGAGTCGATCGGCCGCGAAAAAGCCGGCATCTTGCGCCGCGCCCGACCGGCGATCGTGTCCGACCCCTTGCCACCCGCCAGCGTGCTGCAGCGCGCCCGCGAGATCGGCGCCGACCTCTGGCAACTCGGGGTCGACTTCAACTTCCAGGGTGACCCCCAGCAATGGGCCTGGGCGGGGCGGTCGCGGCGCCACCATGCGCTGGCTTACCCGGCACTGCGCGGGGCCAACCAGTTGCTCAACGCCGCAGGCGTGCTGGCTGCGCTCGAGGCGATGCGCGAGCGCCTGCCAGTCACTGCGCAGGCTGTCCGCACCGGCCTGGCCACGGTGAGCCTGCCGGGGCGCTTCCAGATCGTGCCCGGCGAGCCGACGCTCGTGCTGGACGTCGCGCACAACCCGCATGCGGTGTCCACGCTCGTGGCCAACCTCGACCGCATGGGCTACTACCCGCGCACGCTGGCAGTGTTCGGGGCGATGAAAGACAAGGACATCGAGGGGATGCTCTCGCGCATGTCGCCGCTGGTGGACCAGTGGTACTTCAGCGCCTTGCCGACCGCGCGCGCAGCGCTGCCGAGCGAGCTGCAAGCCTGCCTCGCGCGAGCACTTGCCGCGCGGCCAGCGGGCGGTGCGACCGGTCCCGCGGCGCAACTGCCACAGACCTGCCCGACGCCCCGCGCGGCGCTGCAGTCGGCCCTCGAAGCCTGCGACCCCGCTGATAGAATCGTCGTGTTCGGATCGTTCTTCACGGTCGGTGGCGTGCTCGAAGGCGGACTGCCTCGTCGCACGGCCAGACACCTCGGTTGAAGCACTGGTCGCGGTGCCGGTAGCGGCTGCGCGGCGGCTGCTGAAAATCCAGTGATCGGCATCGCTCAGTGACCGCTCCACACGCCCGAAAGCCAAGCATGGGTCTGCTGTCTTACTTTCAACGCATGGTTGCAGCAGCGCCGAGCCCGCCCGGCGCCGAAGGCAGCGCTGCGGGTTCTTTGGACTTGGCGCGTGCGCGGGCGCGCAGGCGCCTCATGGGTGCGGTGGTGCTGGTGGTGGTGGCGGTCGTCGGGCTGCCCTTGCTGCTCGACACCGCGCCGCGTCCCTTGCCGGTCGACATCCCGATCGACATTCCCAAAAAAGATGCGGTACGCCCGCTCGCCGCCCCGGCCTCGCGCGCGCCCGCCCGGCTCGCCAGTGCGCCGACTGCAGCCCAGCCCGAAGCCGCGTTGGCGCAAAAGCCTGTCGAATCGGCGCGCGAGTCGGGCGCCTCCGCTGCGCCGTCGGCGAAGCCGGTCGCACGGGCCGACGACACGTCGCTCGATAAGCCCTTGGACAAACCGTCCGACAAGAAGCCAGAAGGCGCAGCCGCCAAGACGGCGCTTGCGCTCAAGGCCGCAGACGCTACCCGCGCGCAGGCCGCACTCGAGAGCAAACCGGCCGCTCGCTCCGAGCCGCGCGCTGCAGATGTGGCAGGGCGCTTCGTCGTGCAGGTGGGTGCCTACGGCGAAGCCGACTCGGCACGCGAGGCGCGGGGGCGTGCCGACAAATTGGGCCTCAAGACCTTCACGCAGGTGGTCGAGACGCCGGCGGGCAAGCGCATCCGCGTGCGGGTCGGACCGTACAGCGACCGCAGCGACGCCGAGCGGGCGGCGGCTCAACTCAAGCAGGCCGGGCTGGGCTCGTCCGTGCTTGCCCTGTGAGCGGCGCGGCACTGGGTTGGATCGACTGGGCCTTCCTCGCCCTGGTGGGTTTGTCCATCTTCGTCGGCGTGCTGCGCGGCTTGCTCTACGAGCTCATGTCCCTGCTCGGCTGGGTGGTGGCGTATGTTGCGGCGCAGGCCCTGGGCAGCGCGCTCGCACCGAGCCTGCCGATCGGGGCGCCGGACTCCTGGCTCAGGGTCGCAGCAGCCTTCGTGATCGTCTTCGTGGTCGTGCTCATGGCGTGGAGCCTTCTGTCGTGGTTGGTGAAACGGCTGGTGTCGGCTTCGCCGCTGCGGGCGGTCGATCGCGCCTTTGGTGCGGCTTTCGGCTTGGCCCGGGGCGTGCTGGTCGCGCTGGTGGTTGCCACCGCCGTGGACATGACGCCCTTGGCCGACTCGCCCGGCTGGCGCAGTTCACCCAGCGCTGCGGGCCTGCAGGCCATGCTCGGCGGCATCAAGCCCCTGTTGCCGCCCGAAGTGACGCGGCATCTGCGGGCCTGAGCCGCGTCGAACCCTGAAGTCCCAAGGAGCAGTTTTATGTGCGGCATCGTCGGGGTCATCTCCAGTGCGCCGGTCAATCAGTTGATCTACGACGCGCTGCTGCTCTTGCAGCACCGCGGGCAAGACGCCGCGGGCATCGTCACCGCGGGCCCCGACGCGCGGGGCACCAAGTTCTTCATGCACAAGGCGCGCGGCATGGTGCGCGACGTCTTTCGCACGCGCAACATGCGGGGGCTGCCGGGCACCGTGGGCCTGGGTCAGGTGCGCTACCCGACCGCGGGCAACGCCTACAGCGAGGAAGAAGCGCAGCCGTTCTACGTCAACGCGCCGTTCGGCCTCGTGCTGGTGCACAACGGCAACCTGACCAACGCGCACGCGCTCAAGCGCGAGCTTGTCGCGGTGGACCGCCGCCACCTCAACACCGACAGCGACACCGAGGTGCTGATCAACGTGCTGGCGCACGAGCTGGAGCAGACGGCCACCGGGCGCCCGCTCACGCCGGGCGAAGTGTTCAAGGCCGTGGGCGCGGTGCACCGGCGCCTGCGCGGCTCCTACGCCGTCGTGTGCCTCATCGCCGGCCACGGCGTGCTGGCGTTTCGAGACCCGTTCGGGATCCGGCCGCTGTGCCTGGGCGAGTCGGTCGGGCCGCAGGCGCGCAGCGTCATGGTGGCCAGCGAATCGGTCGCGCTCGAGGGCACCGGCCACCGGCTGGTGCGCGACGTGCTGCCCGGCGAAGCTCTGTTCATCGACCTCGAAGGGCAAGTGCATGCGCGCCAGTGCGCGGCCCAGGCCTCGCTCCACCCGTGCGCCTTCGAGTACGTGTACCTTGCCCGGCCCGACTCCGTGATCGACGGCATTTCGGTCTACCAGGCACGCCGGACCATGGGCGAGACGCTGGCGCAGCGTGTCGTCTCGACCATGCCGCCCTCGGAGATCGACGTCGTGATCCCGATCCCCGAATCGAGCCGGCCTTCGGCGATGCAGCTCGCGCAGAAGCTGGGCAAGCCTTACCGCGAGGGCTTCGTGAAGAACCGCTACGTCGGGCGCACTTTCATCATGCCGGGGCAGGGCATGCGCAAGAAATCGGTGCGCCAGAAGCTCAACGCCATCGGCACCGAATTCCTCGGCCGCAACGTGCTGCTGGTGGACGACTCCATCGTGCGCGGCACCACCAGCAAGGAGATCGTTCAGATGGCGCGCGAGGCCGGTGCGCGCAAGGTGTACATGGCCTCGGCCGCGCCGCCGGTGCGTTTTCCCAATGTGTACGGCATCGACATGCCCACCAAGGGCGAGCTGATCGCGCACGACCGCAGCATCGAAGAGATCTGCCAGTTTATTGGCGCCGATGCGCTGATCTACCAGGACGTGGCGGCCATGAAGCGCGTGATCTTCGGCCTCAACCCCAAGCTTGCCGGCCTGGAAGCCTCGTGTTTCGACGGCAATTACATCACCGGCGACGTGACGGCCGAAGACTTCGAGGCGCTGGCCGCGCAGCGGCCGCTGCAACTCGAAGAAGATGGCGAACTCGCCTCGCGGCTGGCGCTGCAAAGCGAAACCGAGGTTTGACGATGGCCGACCAACCCGGTTTCAAGCGCTTGCCGCGCGTGGACCTTCCCGAAGGGGCGCACCCGGACACGCTGGCCGTGCGCGAAGGCTTGCCGCCCAGCCAGTACGGCGAGAACTCCGAGGCCTTGTTCCTCACCAGCAGCTTCGTTCACCCGAATGCGGCCACCGCCGCCGCGCGCTTTGCCAACGAAGAAGAAGCCTTTGTCTATTCGCGCTTTTCCAACCCCACGGTGATGATGATGGAGCGCCGCCTGGCGGCCCTCGAAGGCATGCAGGCCTGCATCGCCACCTCCAGCGGCATGAGCGCCATCTTGCTGCTCTGCCTGGGCCTGCTGCGCGCGGGCGACCACGTCATCTGCTCGCAAAGCGTGTTCGGCTCGACCATCAAGCTGCTCGGCGGCGAAATGGCCAAGTTTGGCGTGACCACCAGTTTCGTCTCGCAGACCGACGTGGCGGCTTGGCGCGCCGCGATGCGCCCGAACACCAAGCTGCTGTTCGCCGAAACGCCGAGCAACCCGCTCACCGAGGTGTGCGACATCGCCGCACTCGCTGCGGTGGCGCACGACGGCGGCGCCTTGCTGGCCGTGGACAACTGCTTTTGCTCGCCGGCGCTGCAGCAGCCGGTGAAGTTCGGCGCCGACCTGGTCATCCACTCGGGCACCAAATACCTCGACGGCCAGGGCCGCGTCATTGCCGGTGCGGTGTGCGGGCCGCAGGAGCTCATCGAGACGCAATTCGTGCCGGTCATGCGCTCGGCCGGCATGAGCTTGTCGCCCTTCAACGCCTGGGTGGTGCTCAAGGGGCTCGAGACGCTGGCGATCCGCATGGCCGCGCAGAGCGAGCGCGCGCTCGAACTCGCGCGGTGGCTGCAGGCCCACCCCCGCGTGCAGCGCGTGTTTTACCCGGGCCTGGAGTCGCATCCGCAGCACCGCCTCGCGATGGCCCAGCAAAGCGGGAGCGGCGGCGCGGTGGTGTCCTTCATCGTGCCGGGCGAAGGCGCCGAGCTGGCGCGGCGCAATGCTTTCCATGCCATCGACAGCACGCGCATCTGCTCCATCACCGCCAACCTGGGCGACACCAAGAGCACCATCACGCACCCGGCGAGCACGTCGCACGGGCGGCTCAGCGAAGCGCAGCGTCTTGCGGCCGGCATCACGCAGGGCCTGGTGCGGGTGGCGGTCGGCCTCGATCACATCGCCGACCTGAAGGCCGACCTGGCGCGCGGGCTCGACTCGCTGGCTGCATGAGCCCCGCGCTCGCAGGCTCGCGCGAGAGCGCCAAGCAAGAACCCACGAGCACCTCGCCACGCGGCGCCGGCGTCGTGCGCACCCGCTTTGCGCCGTCACCGACCGGCTTCATCCACCTGGGCAACATCCGCTCCGCGCTCTACCCCTGGGCCTATGCGCGAGCCACCGGCGGCGTGTTCGTGCTGCGCATCGAAGACACCGACACCGAGCGCTCATCGCAGCAAGCGGTCGACGTCATCCTCGAGAGCATGCGCTGGCTGGGCCTGGACCCGGACGAAGGACCGATCTACCAGATGCAGCGCATGGCGCGCTACCGCGGCGTGCTCGAGCAGATGCTGCAAAGCGGCCTGGCCTATCGCTGCTACATGAGCCCGGGCGAACTCGACCTGCTGCGTGAACGCCAGATGGCGGCCAAGGAGAAGCCCCGCTACGACGGCACTTGGCGCCCCGAGCCCGGCAAGCGACTGCCGCCCGTGCCAGCAGGCCAGGCGGCAGCGATCCGCTTCAAGACGCCCATCGGTGGCAGCGTGGCCTGGGACGACAAGGTCAAGGGCCGCATCGAGTTCAGCAACGACGAACTCGACGATCTGGTGATCGCGCGGCAAGACGGCACGCCCACCTACAACTTCTGCGTCGTCGTCGACGACATCGACATGGCCATCACGCACGTGATCCGCGGCGACGACCACGTGAACAACACGCCGCGGCAGATCCACATCCTGCGAGCGCTCGGTCATGAGCCGCCGGTGTATGCGCACCTGCCCACGGTGCTCGACGCGCAGGGACAAAAACTCAGCAAGCGCCATGGGGCCAAGCCGGTGACGCAGTACCGCGACGAAGGTTTCCTGGCCGACGGCGTCGTCAACTACCTCGCACGGCTCGGTTGGAGCCACGGCGACGATGAGATTTTTTCGCGCGAACAACTCATCGCCTGGTTCGACCTCGACCACCTCGGGCGCAGCGCCGGCCAGTTCGACGAGGCCAAGCTGCGCTGGGTCAACGCGCAACACCTCAAGGCCATGGACGACGCCAGCCTCGCCCCGCTGGTGGCCGAGCAGTTGCAGCGCCTGGGCCTCACGGCTGTGCCGGATGCGCGGCTTGCTGCCATGTGCGCCTTGTTCAAGGACCGCTGCGCCACCACGGTGGAGCTCGCTCAGTGGCTCGCCATGTACTTCGGCGAGGTGTCGCCGAGCCAAGAAGACCTGGCCACGCACATCACGCAGTCGGTGAGGCCGGCACTGGCCACGCTTGCAGCCAAGCTCGACGTCGCGACCTGGAGCGCGCCCGAGATCCAGCAAGCCATCAAAGCGAGCTTGTCGGAGCACGGGCTGAAGATGCCGCAACTCGCCCCCGCAGTGCGCGTGCTGGTGTGCGGACGCGCGCAGACGCCCTCGCTCGATGCGGTGCTCGCGCTGTTTGAGCACACGACCGTGCTCGCGCGGTTGCGGGCTGCCTGAGATTTTGCCTATAATCTTGCTCTCTTTTGGACAGTGCGGCCTTGAAGTGGTTGAGCTTTTGTTTCGGGTCGCAAGGCTTGGGGCGTCAAGGTAAAAACGGGGGTATAGCTCAGCTGGGAGAGCGCTTGCATGGCATGCAAGAGGTCAGCGGTTCGATCCCGCTTACCTCCACCAATCGGTCGCTGAATGGTGGTGCGCGGTTCGTAAAGAGAATGGTTTTCAGTCCCCTTCGTCTAGAGGCCTAGGACACCACCCTTTCACGGTGATTACAGGGGTTCGAATCCCCTAGGGGACGCCAAAGTTCGGGCGGCATTTCACGCCAGTCGTGCAAGCCGCCAACCACGTGGAGTGGTAGTTCAGTTGGTTAGAATACCGGCCTGTCACGCCGGGGGTCGCGGGTTCGAGTCCCGTCCACTCCGCCA
>JANONH010000390.1:0-6575 GCA_031420735.1 Methylibium sp. | reverse complement strand
TGCGAGGCGCCCGCCATCGACGTAGACGATCTGGCCCGTCATGTAGCTGGCCGCGTCGCTGGCAAGAAAGGCCACCACGTCGGCCACCTCCGCCGGCTCGCCCAGGCGTGCGAGCGGCGTGCGCGAGAGCACGCGCTGGCGTGCCGCCTCGCTGGCGAGCACGGCCTTGGCGGCCAGCTCGGTGGCAATCGTCCCCGGCGCCACCGCGTTGACCCGCACGCCGTGCCCGGCGAGCGAAAGCGCCATGGCGCGGGTGAGCTGGTTGATGGCGCCCTTGCTGGCGTTGTAGCTGGCCAGGCCCGGTGTCGCCATCACGGCATTGACCGAACTCATGTTCACGATGGCGCCGCTGCCCTGGGCCGCCATCACGCGGGCACAGGCCTGGCCGACCAGGAAGCTGCCCTTGAGATTGACCGCGATCACTGCGTCCCTGTCGGATTCGCTCATGTCGAGGAAATCGGCGGCCCTGAAGATGCCGGCGTTGTTGACGAGCACGTCGACGCGGCCGAGCGCGGCCACGGTGGCGTCGAGCGCCGCCTTCACGTCGGCGCTGCGCGAGACGGCGCAGTGCATGTAGACGGCGCGGCCACCTTCGGCAGACAAGCGCTCGGCGAGCGCCTGGCCGCGCACGTCGTCGACGTCCCACAGCGCCAGCGGCGCGCCTTCGCGTGCAAAGCGCGCCGCGCAGGCCGCGCCGATGCCCTGCGCCGCGCCCGTGATGACGGTGGCCTTGCCAGACAGGCCGAACACCGCAGCCGCGCGTGGCGCCGCTGCGGGCACCGTCTCGTTGGCAGCGCTCAAGACGCAAGCGCCGCGCGCGCTTCGCGGTCCAGCCAGACGCAGAGGCCCTGCGCGTTCAGCTCGACGTCGGGGCCGAGCAGGCGCTTCATTTCGCCGGCTTCGAGCAAGCTGCCCTCGGCACGCAGGCGCTCGGCATAGAGGCGGTGCAGGGCGGCCACGAGTTCGCCGTGGCGCTCGTTCGAGTTGGCCAGCGCCCGCGCGATCGCCACCATCGCATCGACCTGCTCGCACAACTGCTCGGCAAGCCGGGCCACGCCCTCCACGCAGCCGAAGTGGGTGACGTACATGCACGTCGGTTGGCGCTCGAGCAGCCGCGCCACCGACGCCTTCAGCGCCACGGGGTCGAACTGCACCGGCGTGGTGGTGGGCAGCAGGTAGCGGCCAGTGGGCGTGATGAACTCCGGGTAAGAGATGCCGAAGGTGTCGCCGGTGAACCAGCCGCGGCTCTGTTCGTCCCAGATGCAGTGGTGGTGGCGCGCATGGCCCGGCGTGTCGATAAAGACCAGCGGGCGCCCGCCGAGCTGCAGCGTCATGCCGTCTTCGGAGCACAGCACGCGCTCGGGCGCCACCGGCAAGACCTCACCGTAAGTGCGTGCCACCGCCTCGGCGCCGTACACCGCGCTGGCACCCAGCACCAGCGCGCTCGGGTCGATCATGTGCGGTGCGCCGCGCGGGTGCACCACCAGCCGCGCTGCGGGCAGCGCCTGCATTAGCGCACCCGCCGCACCGGCGTGGTCGAGGTGCACATGGGTGAGGATCACGTAATCGACCGCCTCGCGGCGCAGACCCAGCGCCTCCAGGGCACCCAGAAGGCGGGGCAGGCCGTCGTTGGCGCCGGTGTCGACGTAGGCGCCGCGGCCGTTCTCCACCACCAGGTAGGCGGCGTCGAAGCGCTCGCGCAAAAAGCCCGTGTCGATGGCGGTGATGCCGTGGCCGAGGTCATGCAGGTGGGGAGGGGCGGTCATGGGGTCGAGTGAAGGTGCGCCGATGCGGGCTGCGGTGCAGGCCAACGCACGCCGCCATTGTAGAAAGCGCCCGTCCGGCCCCGGCCCGGCTGCGGCCGGGGCACCCGAGCAACCGACTGCGGGGCAGACAGGCGCGTTCAACTCGTGTACAAGGCCAACGCGTGCTCCACTGGGAGGGGGAGGGTGCAACGAGGTCGACGCTGCTCGCCGTGCGTCGGCGTCAGCCGGGAAAGGGCTTCAGCGTGCATCCGCGATTCGGTCACGGGCTTCCTTCTGAGTTTGTTTTCCCGCGCTTCGTGGCCGGGATGCGTGCGCTTTTGGCCGTGGTGGGTGCCATCGGCATCTTGGGCCTGGCGCGCGGGCAAGACGCCGCGCAGCCCCTGGTCTTGCTGATCGCGACCTGGGCCTACCTGCTGTGGTCTGCCGTCCTCATGGTCAAGACGCTCGGCGGCTGGCGGCGCGCCTCCTCGCCGGTCTGGCCGTGGGTCGACGCCGCGGTGCTGCTTTATCTGTCCCAGCCCTTGTCGTCGCCGCTGGCGCCCTTGTTCGGTGCGGCCACCGTGCTGCCGGTCGTGGCCGTGGCCCTGCTGGGTGGCGCGCGGCATGGAGTGGCATTGGCGGTGGTGAGTGCGGCCACGATGCTGGTGCTCACGGGCTGGCACCGCAATGTCGGCGAGCTGCCACCTTGGTCGCTGGGTATTCCGTTCCTGCTGCTGGCCCTCGGGCCGGCAGCGGCCTTGCTGGTCCAGCCCAGCCGCGAGCTGCGTCAACGTGTTCAGCTTCTCGAGCGCTTCAACGAGCGCTCCGACCCACGCCAGGGCCTGCCTCACCACGTCGATGTGCTGCTGGGGCTGCTGGCCGCGCGCCTGAGCCTGAGCCTTGCCGTGCTCAGCATGCACGGGCCGGAGCCTCGCATTTTCTTGTGGCGCCCCGGCGTCGGCGCGCAGCCGATCGAAGGTGCCGATTTGCAGGTCTGGCGCGACCGCCTGGGTGCGCTCTCGGCCGAGTGCGACTATCTCAGCCAGGGCGAACAAGTGGCCGCCGCCGTGACGGCATTTGACAGCGTCCAGGCAAGCCAGCGCCCCGTCGCCGAGCCGGCGCGTCACGCCATGATGGCTCTCGGGCCGCATGCCCTGGCCTTGCCGCTGCAAAGCTACGGGCAGCCGCTTGGGCACTTGTGTCTGGCCCGCACCCAGCTCGACTTTGACCGCGACGATCTGCCCTGGCTGCAGGGCCTCATGCGCGAAGTGCTGCCCTTGCTCGAACGCAGCGACTTGCTCGAGCAGCTCCAGCGCGAAAGCGCTGCCAGCGAGCGCGAGCGCATCGGTCGCGACCTGCACGACAGCGCCGTGCAGCCCTACATCGGGCTTAAATACGGCCTGGAAGCCCTGGCGCGCCGGGCCGGCCCCGACAACGCTGTCTGGCCCGACATTCAGCGAATTCTCAAGATTGCCAACGACGAGCTGCAGATCTTGCGCGACGTGGTGGGCGGGCTGCGCAGCGGCCACGACGCCGCCGAGCCCAGTGCGCCGCTGGCTGCTTTGCAGCGCCAGACGGCACGTTTCGAGGCCCTCTACGGACTCAAGGTCCATGTTTTTGCGTCACAGGCCCTTCATTTGAGGGGGGCGGCCGCCAAGGCGATGCTGCACATGGTCAATGAGGCGCTCACCAACGTGCGCCGCCATACGTCGGCCACCACCGTTACCGTGCTGATTGATGCAGACCTCACACATGTGGTGATGCGACTGCGCAACGATCACGGTCCCGGCGAGCGCTTGCCGCAGGATTTTGTGCCACGCTCCATCACAGAACGCGCTACTCAATTCAGGGGTAGCGTTTCTGTCAGCCATGAGCAAGACTTCACCGAAGTCGCAGTCCGACTTCCCCTCTTGGGAGCCATAGGATGAAGAACCCGCCGTTTGTTCACGGCAGCACTGCGCCCGTGGGCGGGGTGTCGCGCACGATCCGGGTGCTGCTTGCCGACGACCACGCCGTCACCCTCTGGGGCTTGCGCCAGCTCGTCGAAAGCGCGCACCCGCGGCTGGTGGTCTCTGGCACCGCCGGTTCCTGCCGCGAGTTGCTGGAACACGACAACCTGGCCCAGACCGACGTGGTCTTGCTCGACCTCGGCCTGCGCGACGCCAGCGCCATGCAATGCGTGCCTCAGCTCGTGGGTGAGTGCGGCGTCAAGGTGGTGGTACTCACCGGCGACCTCGACCCCGGCCATCACCGCGAGGCCGTCATGCTCGGCGCCCGCGGTGTGGTGCTGAAGACGCAGCCGGCCGATCACATCCTCGAGGCCATCGAGCGCGTCGACCGCGGCGAGGTCTGGCTCGACGGCTCGCTCATGGCGCTGATGCTCGGCTCGGTGCCTGGCATGGCGCCCCAGCATGCTGGCCGGGCGGGCCTGCAGAGTCAGCGCGTTGCGAGCCTCACGGCCAAGGAGCTGCAGGTGGTGCAGGCGGTGGTTGCGCATCGCGGCGCCAAGGGCCTGGTCGTGGCCGACGCCCTGGGCATGAGCGAGCACACGCTGCGCAACCACCTCACGGTGATCTACAGCAAGCTCGGCGTGCACGGCAAGCTCGATCTCTACGGCTATGCCTTGGAGCACGGCCTCGCGCCGGGAGCCACGACGCCGCGCCCGGGCACGGGGCCCTACCTCGGGCCCGATCGCCGCGCCGCCTTGGGTGCAGCAGCTCGATCGTGACTGCAAAGCCGCGCGACAGCGCCCTGACCGAAGGCTTGCTGCGCGTTTTTGCGCTGCTATTGTTCGGCGGCTTCGTATGGGGCGCGGCCAGTGCCTGGTGGGCCGACACCAGCCGCTACGTCAGTCTGGCTTAACAGCTCCTCGCCACGCTTGCGCTCGGCCGCTCCTTCGGCCTGCTGCCTGGCGCCACGACTGGGGCATCGAGTAGTCGCTCCCTGCTCGAACTCTGGGCGTCGGCGGCGATTTTGCGCATGACAAATCTACCGCCCCGACCGGGCATTTCGGCTCTCACCGTCAGGTGCTGCACAGGCTAATGTTCGAGTGACAGGGGCAGCCAGCCGGCGGCCCCGCCGAACCGGGTGCGCGCCATGAGTTTTTTGTCCCCTCTCAATGTGCTGGTGATCGACGACCACGTCGGTATCCGCACCGGCATTGCCGGGCTCATCGACGCCGAAGCGCCCACCATGCGCACCGTCGGCCTTGCAGCCACTGGCGCAGAAGCACTCGCCCGAATGCATGAACTGCGCCCCGATGTGGTGGTTCTCGACGCCGACCTCGACGGCGAAGACGGTCTGGCATTGCTGCCGGCGCTCCACGCTATCGCCGCCTGCGAGGTGGTGGTGCTCACCAGCCTGCTCGACCCGCTGGTTGCGGTGCGCGCGCTCGCACTGGGTGCCTGCGCCTGCCTGCAGAAAACGGCGCCGGCCGCCGAGTTGGTGGCCACCTTGAGCCGCATCGCCGACACCCAGCTTCGTTACGGCGATGCGCTCTCGGCCCCCTCGCTTGCGGGGGGCGCTTTGTCCCGCTCGCAGGGGACCAAGCACCCATGAGCGCCGGGCAATTGCGCCGATGCCCGGGGCGCGGTGGCTGGCTACATTGGCTTTCATGGAACCAACGCGATTCGACAACAACAGCCAGACCGGGGAACACCATGACAAGCAAACGCGCGGCCAGTGTCCTTGGCTTCATGCGGCAAGACGACGCCGTGACGTCGATCGAATACGCACTGATGGGGTCCTTGATCGCGGTGGTTTGCGTGATCGCGTTTCAGGCCACAGGGCTTTCCCTGACCGCCGTTTACGAGTACTGGAGTGCCGCGGTCAACGCGGCTCTCCAGCTTTGAGTCAAAGAATTTCAGCCTGGTCCGGGCTGATGGGCAGTGCCGGCGACGGCGTTTATCAACAGTAAAGGAAGCATCATGAAACTCGTTAACTTCATCAAGAATTTCGTCCGCGAAGAAGACGGCGTCACCGCCATCGAATACGGTCTGATCGCCGCGCTGATTGCGGTCGTGATCATCGCCTCTGTCACGATCGTGGGAGACCAGTTGGTGCTGGTCTTCACGGCGATCAGCGATGCCTTGGCACTGGCGCTCGCCTAAGTCGAGGCGGCAGCCGCAAAACCCCGGTCCTTCAATGACGCACGCCGAGACCAGCATGCAAGCCGCTACCGCGCTGGCCCTGCTCGCCTTCAATGCGCTATTGATCGCCGCCGTGGTCTGCGATCTGCGCACCCGGCGCATCCCCAACAGCCTCGTGCTGGCAGGGTTAGCGCTGGGCCTTATGTTCCAGACCGTGGCCCCGAGCGGCGGCGGTCTTTTCTACGGCACGGGCGCTGGCAGCCTCGGCCCGGCGCAAGCGCTGCTCGGCGCGGCCACCGGCTTGGCTCTGTTCCTGCCGATGTATGCGCTGCGCGCGCTCGGTGCCGGCGACGTCAAGCTGCTCGCCATGGCCGGCGTGTGGCTGGGCGCAGCACCGCTTGCCTGGGCCGCGCTCTGGACGCTGCTGGCCGGCGGCGCGCTCGCGCTCGTCGTCGCAGTCGGCAGCGGCGTCCTGCGCCAGGTGCTGAGCAACCTGCACGACATGCTCTGGTGCTCGCTCCTGCGCATCCAGACCGGCCAGGGTATGTCGGTCGCGGCACCGAGCCGCACCACCGGTCGGCTGCCCTATGCGCTGGCCATTGCCTGCGGCACCACGGTCGAAGTCGTGCGCCAGTTGATGCGCACGTCTGCCTGAACAACGCCTCCACAAGGGACGAACGACATGAGCTCTCGCGTGATCCCGCTCCCCACCCTGGGCGATGAGCTGCCCGAGCGTGCGTCG
>JANONH010000389.1:0-2119 GCA_031420735.1 Methylibium sp. | reverse complement strand
GCCGCGCAGTCTTGGCGGCAGGCGCCAGCAGCCCGTAGTGGCGGATGCGCTTGAAGCCTGGCGGCAATACATGCAACAGCAACCGGCCGATGAACTGCTCGCCGTCCATCGCAATGGTGCGCTTGCCGCCCGTGTGGTCAGCACGCACCTGCATGAGCACCTGTCGCCGACGATCGCCAGCAAGCGCTCGTTGCCGATGGCCGTGCGGTGCGTGTAGCGCGCCAGGTAGTCCAGCACCGCGGCCGGACCGGCCAGCAGCGTCTTGGCATAGACCACCCAGTCGTGGCGGCGCAGCGCCTGCACACGCTGCCGGCACGCCAGCGCCGTGTCGGCCGGGTCGCGCGGCAGCGCAGCGCTGTCGCCGGCTTGCGCCAGCGCCTGCATGAACTTGCCCCTGAACACCTTTGAGAGTGCATGCACCGGGAACAGGAAGTTGCGCGAACGCTTGGGCTTGATCCAGGCGCCATCGCCGTCGACACCCGGTTACAACGCCCCGCAGGCCATCAGAGCATGCACATGCAGGTGACGCCGCAGGTCCTGCGTCCACGTATGCAGCACCAGCGTGAAGGCGCCCGTGCCGCCGAGCCAGCGCGGGTTGGTCGCGAACTCGGCCAGCGTGGCCGACGTGGCGCTGGCGGCGGGCTTCGGCAGCCAGCGCCGCTTCAACGCGGCGTTCGCCGGGCACTACCGGCTGAATCCGACCGCACTGCGCCGGGCCCGCCAGCGCGGTGCGCCGGCCGCCGGCGACGAACTGATCGGCGCCACGGTGCGCCTGGCCTACCGCCCGCCGTATGACATCGACGGCGTGCTCGGCTGTTTCGCCGCACGCGCGGTGGCCGGCGTCGAGGCCGTTGAGGCGGCGCAGCGCACGCTGCGCCGCACGCTGGCCTGGACGCACCAGGGCCGGCACGTCACCGGCTGGTTGGCCGTCAGGCATCACCTACGCGCGACCGCCAGTAGCCTGGTCTTCTCGCGTCGGGCGCGATCGCTACGATGAAGACTTCGTTCTCCAGGGCGATGTAGACGACAGAGAAATGGAACTTCCTCGGAAATACACGGCGGGTGCCGGCGACGTGCGGTGACCCGAGGTCAGGGAACTCTGCTGCTCGGCCTACTGCGGCTTTGATCGATCTGTCGAAGCGCTCGCCAAGCCCGCGGCTGATGGCCGTGTAGAAGCCGACCTCGTGGACCAGTTCGGCGCGCGCTTCTTCATGGAAGCGAACCGATTTCACTTGTAGATTCGGGCCGTCTCGGCAAACACCTGTTCTGCGGGGACCAGTCTCGCCGTCCCACCCCTTATCTCTTCGACGCGGCGACCGATCTCCTGCTCCCACGCTGTCTCTGCGTTGTGGTCGGATTCCTCATCCAGCGAGGCGAGCAGCTGCTCGGCAAGAAGGGCGCGATCCTCAGGGCTTAGAGCGCGAGCGCGCCGGGAAAGCTCTTCGACAAGGGTAGTCATCGGTGGCCTCCTGGAAGTAGAGCCCGCACTTTACCGCGGTGGCAGGCAGCGGGGCGAGGTCGAAGACCACGCACCGGCAAGCAGGATCGCCGCTCGTAGCGATTGGCACGGTGCTGACGCAGATTCCATGTCGACACGGGCACTCATCACACAGCCCACATCAGATGCCGGATATACGACTGCAGGCTCAACCCTTTGTGCCCTTCACAGATTGATCAGTCGCTGGCGTGGGTGGGGGAGTCCATATGTGAGGGTAGCCCCTGTCGATTCCCTCTCGCGGCAGACCGCCGGGCGTCATACGCGGCCCAAAACTCGGCGGCCCACTGAACGACGCAACGCATCGACAAGCCCTGAAGCCACAGGTCCGAAAACGGCGACTCCCGGTCGGCGCGGCGCCTAAGATGCCGCCATGACCCTGGAACCCGACGCCGCCTACCGCGTCCTTCAATCGCACGATGCGCGCTTCGACGGGCGGCTGTTCGTCGGCGTCACCTCGACCGGCATCTACTGCCGCCCGGTCTGCCGCGTGCGCCTGCCGCGACGCGAGAACTGCCGCTTCTTTGCCAATGCGGCGAGCGCCGAGCAGGGCGGCTTTCGGCCCTGCCTGCGCTGCCGGCCCGAGCTGGCGCCGGGCCTGTCCCTCGTCGATTCGCCGCAGGG
>JANONH010000388.1:0-1621 GCA_031420735.1 Methylibium sp. | reverse complement strand
GCGCTCGCGCCAGGTCGACCTCGACCGGCTCAGCCGCGAGGAGGTGGCGTCGTGGAAGCCCGGCGACACCCTGCTGCTCAGCGGCAAGCTGCTCACCGGCCGCGACGCCGCGCACAAGCGCATCGAAGACATGCTGGCCCGTGGCGAAGCACTGCCGGTGGACTTCAAGGGCCGCGTCATCTACTACGTCGGCCCCGTCGATCCGGTGGCCGGCGAAGTCATGGGGCCGGCCGGCCCCACCACCGCCACGCGCATGGACAAGTTCACCGAAATGATGCTGGCCCAGACCGGCCTCATCGGCATGATCGGCAAGGCCGAGCGCGGGCCCTCGGGCATCGCGGCGATCAAGAAGCACAGAAGCGCCTACCTCATGGCGGTGGGCGGCGCCGCCTACCTGGTGGCCAAGGCGATCAAGCAGGCCCGCGTGGTGGGCTTCGCCGACCTCGGCATGGAGGCGATTTACGAGTTCGAGGTCAAGGACATGCCGGTCACGGTGGCGGTCGACGCGAGCGGCGAATCGGTGCACGAAACCGGACCCGCACTGTGGAAGGCGAAGATCGCGCAAATCAAGGCGGTGCCCGCGTAAAGCGCAACTCACGCGGGCAGCGCCGTCGGTTTTGGCGACGGCCGAGCGCGTGGCCCTCACACGACCTGCACGCCTTTCCAGAACGCGACGCGACCCTTGATCTCGGCAGCGGCCTCCTTGGGCTCGGCGTAATACCAGACCGCATCGGGGTTGAGGTCGCCGTTCACGAGCAGCGAGTAGTAACTCGCTTCGCCCTTCCAGGAGCACATGGTGTGGTGGTTGCTGCCGACCACGTAATCGCGATCGAGCGCGCCCTCGGGGAAATAATGGTTGCCCTCCACCACCACGGTGTCGTCGCTCTCGGCCACCGTCACGCCGTTCCAGACCGCTTTCATGGCTTGCCTCTCTTTCATGCGGGCCGCGCCGGAGCGGCCAGCCAGTGGATGCTGAACCAGCGTCGCTCGTCCACCCAGCACGCCAGCGGCTCGAAGCCGGCGTGCTTGGCGAGCGCACGAAAACTCTCGACGCTGTACTTGTAGGAATTCTCGGTGTGCAAGGATTGCCCCTCGGCGAAATCGAAGGCGTGCCCGCACACGCGCACCTGCTGCGCCCGGCGGCTCATCAGGTGCATCTCGATGCGCGAATGTACCGGCTCGAAGAAAGCGTAATGGGCAAACTCGTCCAAGTCGAAATTGGCGCCGAGCTCGCGGTTGGCACGCGCCAGCACATTGAGATTGAACTGCGCCGTGATGCCGGCAGCGTCGTTGTAGGCGGCGTGCAGAACGGCTGGGTCCTTGACCAGGTCCACGCCGACCAGAAGCCCGCCGCCGCGCAGCAACTGCAGCGCTTGCCGCAGGAAACCCAGCGCCTCTTGGGGCGTGAAGTTGCCGATCGAGGAACCGGGGAAAAAGCCCACGCGGCGCGCCGGCGCGCCGGCCAGCCGTGGCAGTTCGTGCGGCCGCGTGAAGTCGGCCGCGAGCGGCTCGACCTCGAGCCAGGGAAAGTCGCTCTGCAGCAGCGCCGCAGCACCGTGCAGATGCTCGGCGGAAATGTCGATCGGAACGAAGCGCCGCGCATGCGGCAAGGCGCCCAGCA
>JANONH010000387.1:0-8871 GCA_031420735.1 Methylibium sp. | reverse complement strand
GGACGACCCGCAAACGCGTTGCTTCGCGATGCTGCTCGACGGTAGCGCGCCGGTGTCGGCGATCCAGCGCCCCGGCACCGACGCCAGCGTGCTGCTGGTGTTCAACGCCTGGCAGGACGCCACCGAATTCGAGTTCCCCGCCGCCGAGGGCGCGGCTCGGTGGCAACGGCTGGTCGACACCGCGGCACCCGAGGACGAAGCCACGCCGCGTTTTCACGCCGGCGAGCGCTACACGGTCACGGGCCGCTCGATGCTGGTGTTCTCGGCCGCTCTCGCCTGAGAGGGTGTGAACCAATCCGTCATGCCCGCTCGTGTTGCCATATCGCGTCCACTCGGCGTTGCAAATGCTCGCCGTAGCCCGAGCTACGGCTGTGCTTTGCGCCTTGATTGGGCGCAATCCGGCGCCCCGCTCGGACACGCCGGATTGATTCACACCCTCTGAGCGGCGAGGCGTGCGGCCGGCATGCCAATTGCCCATTCGGTGCGTTCTGCGGGAGACAACATGGCCTCAGCGCCCGATTCACGATCCACCCCGATTGCCGAGCTTGCGGTGGAGCTCGAGCACCAGTTGCCCGCGCTCAAGGCGCTCGACGCACTGGACTTCGCGATGCGCGATCACCCGGCGGGCGAGGACGATTTCGAGACCGGCGGCCCAGAGGCGCAGCAGTGGCGCGCGCACCTCGAGCCGCCTTCGGCCTTTGCCGAACTGCTGCGCAAGGCTTTCGCACCCGACATGGACCCGCGTGAACTCGCGCTGGTGGCCATGGCCGACAAGACCGACGACCCCGAAGTACTCGAGCTGGTGCGTGCCGCCGGCCAGCGCTGGCAGTGGGTGGTGGACCGGTTTGCCGAACGCTACCGCCTGTGGGGGCGCAAGCCAGCCTGAGTTGGCTCGCGGTCGATACCTGGCGGGTGCGTGCCGCGCCCAGGTTAATGGCCGGGCGGCTTAGGAGCGCGCTACTTGACGTTGATCACGCGCATGCCCAGCAGCTTGCCGTCGGCCCGGTCGAGCAGCTTGACGGTCGCTTGCCGCGGCTTGAAGCCCTCGGGCAAGGTGGCGTTGCCGCGCAGGCTCTCGAAGCTTCCGACCGTGAAGGCGATCGGCTCGAGGTCGACCACCGCGGCCGCGCCCCGCGCCGATTGCCCGGCCACCACCAACTGCATGGCCCCGGCGAGCGGCTTGCCTTCGTTGCGTTCGCGCGAGACCAGCACGTCGTAGGCGAGTCCCTGGCCCTTGAACTCCAAGCGCGCCGCTCGCACCGCCACCGAGCCACCGCGCGGGTCGGGCGGCAGGGCCGCGACCACCGAAGCCAGGTTCGCCCTGAGGCTGTTGCTGGTCGCGCGGGTGGCGGCCAGTTGTTCGCCCAGGCCCTTGGTCTCGGCCAGCGCGATTTCGAAGCGCCGCGCCTGGCTGTCGAGCTGGGCCGCGAGCCGCACACGCTCGGACTCCGCCTGTGCGTAGGCCGAGCGAAGCTGCACCGACTCCTCGGCCGACAGCCTTTGCGGTAGGTGGCGCTCCTGGACAAACACCACCGCTGCGGCGCCGAGCAAGGTGCCGCTGAGCAAGAGCAGCAGCCAGCGCGGCACACGAGCGCGCGAGCGGCGCTTGCCGTAGGGGTCAAAAACGATGGGCTTATTGGGTCCGAACATGGCGGGTTCTCGGCAGCGTACCGCCGGTCAAGCCGGCCCAACAATGCTAACGCGCGAGCTGCCCGCGGGCCACGTTCGCCCAAGCGCGCTCAGCAGCGTCGAAGCATTCGTTGCGGGCCGCGCCCGCCATTGGGCGACAGCGCTTCATCGCCTGCGCATACGCCGAAGGCGCGTCGAAGGGGTTGCTGCTTGCCGATGCGGAGTGCACATGCCAGGACAACAGCGCGCAGCTCACCACGGCCGCACTCCAGACGGCAAGATCGCCGCGTTTCATCGCCATGAAGTCTCCGTACCGAGTACCGATGTGTTTAAACGACGGTTTGGGCAAAAGGAGTGCCCAGGCGCGCTTTGCGGGACAAACGGGCTGCGGCGCCGGCTGCGTGCGCTGCTGTGCCACCATGGGCGCGATGGCGCCCGTGGAAGCTTTAAAGCCAGCACGGCGAAGGTTTTTATCGCCGGCCGTGCAGCGCGTCCCAAGCGCATTGCCGCCCGCCCCGGCCCGCATGGCAGGGGCCGCGCTGGCCTGTCTGCTGAGCGCCGTCGTCGGCTGCTCGAGCCCGCCGCGCGACAGTGCGGCCGAGGCCACGAGCCCCGCGCAGGCGCGTGCACGGCTCATGCAGTTGCTGCCGCCCGAGCTGCCCGATCGCAGCGGCTGGGCGAGCGACATCTACGCCGCGTTCGCCGCATTGCAGCTGGCGCCGACGCCACAGAACCTGTGCGCCGCGATTGCCGTCACCGAGCAGGAGTCGAGCTTTCATGCCGACCCGGTGGTGCCCGGCTTGGGCGCGATCGCACGCAAAGAGATCGACCGGCAAGCCGACCGCGCCGGCGTGCCGCGCGTCGTGGTCGGCTCGGCCCTGCAGCTCGCCTCGCCCGACGGGCGCAGCTACTTTGAGCGCATCGACGCCGCCAAGAGCGAGCGCGAATTGAGCGCTGTCTTCGAGGACTTCATCGGCATGCTGCCGCTCGGCTCGCGTCTGCTGGCCGCCCGCAACCCGGTGCGCACCGGCGGGCCGATGCAGGTGAGCATCGCCTACGCCGAGGCGCACGCCGCGGCCAAGCCCTACCCCTACCCCGCGGCGAGCACGGTGCGCCACGAGGTGTTCACGCGGCGCGGCGGGCTCTACTTCGGCATCGCCCATTTGCTGGACTACCCGGCGCAGTACGACCGGGCCTTGTATCGCTACGCCGACTTCAACGCCGGCCAGTACGCCAGTCGCAACGCCGCTTTCCAGAGTGCACTCAGCAGCGCTTCGGGCCTACCGCTCGAGCTCGATGGCGACCTGCTGCGCCACGGCAGCAGCGCCGACGAGGCGCCCGGCAGCACCGAGTTGGCGACGCGCGTGCTGGCGCACCGCATCGACATGCGCGAGGGCGCGATCCGCCGCGACCTCGAGCGCGGCCAGAGCGCGGAGTTCTCCGCCAGCCGCCTCTACGAGCGGGTGTTCGCGCTTGCCGAGCGCCTGGAGGGCCGGCCCATGGCGCGTGCGGTCGTGCCGCGCATCGCCCTGAAAAGCCCCAAGTTCACACGCAAGCTCACCACCGAGTGGTTTGCCAAGCGGGTCGACGACAGGGCGCAACGCTGCCTGGCTCGCGCAGCGCCGACCGTGGCACCGAAATAGGCGCGCTCAGCCCGCTGTCGGCATGCCGTTTGCTGCAATTTACGCGAAGCTTTCCTCTTTGAAATGCCACAACGCCTTGTTCCAAAACGCCCGATCGCTGTCTTGTTCGTCGAAGACAACGACGACATCCGCAGCACGACGCGTGCTTTGTGGGACGAAACGGGCCTCAATGTGGTCGCCTGCGCGAGCGGCGAAGAAGCGCTCGAGCAAACCGCGCGTCGCTCCTTCGACCTCATCATCACCGACATCAACCTGCCCGGGCTTTCCGGGGTCGAGCTGGCGCGCCAAGCCTTGCAGCACGCGCCCGACACCTGGGTGGTGTTTTGCTCCGGCTATGTGTTCGACTGCGACCTCAAGAGCGTGGGTGTGAATGTGCGCTCGCTGCAAAAGCCGATCGAGCCGGAGGTCTTCGACGTGCTGCTCGATCAACTGCGTGCGCACGTCGCTCACGCCGAGTTGCACGCCGCCGCCGCCTGAGCGGCGCCCCGGGCTGGTTGGCGGGCACGGCGGGCTCGCTGCAAGCTGGCACTAGAACTCGCGCAGCGCCTCCAGCACCTCAGAGCGGAATTCGCGGCGGTAGAGGATAAAGATTACGCCCGCCGTGGCAAGGGCGAACACCAGCGGCGAGAAAAACCAGCCGATCACGGCAAAGGCCATGTAGTAGCCGCGCAGGCCGTCGTTAAAGGTCTCGGCTGCCAGGCCCACCACCCGGCCGGCGCGGTCGGCGAAGACTTCGCGCGAGGGCCCGCCGTCAGTGGCGAATTCCTGCGCCTCCGGCGCTGCGGCCACCAGCAATGCGCCAAAGGTGTATTGCCGCAGGCTCCAGGTGAAGCGAAAAAAGCTGTAGACGAACACCGCCGTGAGCATCAGCAGCTTGAGATCGAACACCAGTGCGGTGGTGCGGGCTGCAAACGGAAGCTCGCGCGCCAGCGCCGTGGCCTGCTCGCCGGCCCCCACCCCGGCGAGCTGGCCGCCGATGATGAGGATGGTGGTGGAGGCAAAGAAGCTCGGGCTTACTGAGAGACTCTGCACCACCACGCCGTCGAGCACGCGCACCTCGCGCCGCGTGGTTTGCAGCATCCAGAGACGACGAATGCGGTTGGTCGCCGCCAGCACCGACGGTTGCACCAGCGAGCGCCGCCGCGCAAAGCGCGCATAGCCCACCCAGGCCGCAAAGAACCAAAGCAGCGCCGCCCAGTCGGCCCAAGGCAGCACCGCGAACATGGCGAGCAACGTGGTCATGCGGGCATGCTAGCGACTGCGCTCGAAGACGGCCAGACTCAGCGTCTCAGCGCGGGCGCGGCATGCGAAACAACTGCTCGGCAGCAATGCCGAAGTAATCGGACGCTCCACCGCCGCGCAAAATGGGGCTGGCAGCGGCCGTGTCGTAGACGCCGTCCACCAGCAAGGCCCGCTCGATGTGCACCGCCACCACTTCGCCCAGCACGAGCCAGCTCGAAATCGCCTCGCCCGAGGCCGACTGCAACTGCACGCACTGCGTGAGCCGGCACTCGAAAGCCACCGGGCTCTCGAGCACGCGCGGCGCGCCGACCAGGCTCGAGGCCCGCGGCGTCAGGCCCGCGAGTTCGAACTCGCTCACGCCGTGCGGCGCGCTGGCGCTGCTCGCGTTCATGGCCTCGGCGAGCGAGCGGGTGGCCAGGTTCCACACGAATTCGCCGGTGGCCTTGACGTTGCGCACGGTGTCTTTGTAGCCCACGCTCGAGAAGCCCACGATCGGTGGCACGTAGTTGAAGGCGTTGAAGAAACTGTAGGGCGCCAGGTTCGTGCCCCCAGCGCCGTCGTGCGTGGAAATCCAGCCGATGGGCCTGGGCGCAACGATGGCGTTAAAGGGGTCGTGCGGCAGGCCATGGCCGTTGCGCGGCTCGTAGGAATGGATGTCGTCAGACACTGGGTCGGTCTTTCAGGGTGGCGCAGGCCGGCCAATGTACCCAGGCGGCCTTGGCGGCGGCAAGTTTCTCGGCCAGGCGGCATGCAAAGCCGGCGCGACAGGTCGGCGAGCGCTCAATCCACTGAGCGGGTGTTCAATGCAGCCGTCGCCTGCAGCAGCGCCGTGAGCACGCCCTGCAAGGCAGCCGTGCGGCCGGCGTCCAGCAGCGCGCCATCGGTGCCAAAGGCCGCGTTGGCATGCGAGAGCGCGAGTTGCTGCGGCAAGACCAGCATGCCCAGATTGAGCGCCATGAACTGGCGCAGCGCGATCAAGCTGCGCAAGCCGCCAAGCGCGCCCGGCGAGGCCCCGAGCAGCGCGGTCGGCTTGCCCTGCATTGCCGGCTTGGCCTGGGCCAGCCGCGACGCCCAGTCGAAAGCATTGATGAAGAGCGGCGTCGGAAAGGCGTTGTACTCGGGCGAAACCACCAGCACCGCGTCGTGGCCGGCGAGTTCGCGCACGAGCGTGTGGGCCCCCTCGGGCACGCCCAGAGACGCTTCGAGGTCGCCGTCGTAGATCGGCAGCGCGAGCGCGCGCAAATCGATCACGCTGGCCTTTGCGGCCTGCTCGCGCAGCAGTGCCGCGGCGAGCTGGGCCAGCTTCAAGTTAAAGGAGCCCGCACGCGCGCTGCCGGGCACCACCAGCACGCGCAGCGCTTGCGTATCGAAGCCTTCATTGCGTGCTGCGTCTGTCGTTTGCTGCATGCGACCCTTTAAGTTCGACCGCCAATGCGGGCGGCCGTCTGCGCCACGCGGGCGCCGAATTGTCGCGCCGTCTCCAGGTCGCCAGGCAGCATTTCCGCGACGCTCGCGTCCGACGGGCTTTGCGCCATGGCCCCGCCGTAGCTGCCAAGGTAGTTGAGGTCGTTGCGCTCGGCCGCCTTGGCGTTGCTCGGCATCAGCCCCGTTCCGACCCACATGCCGCCGTGCTGCAAGGCCAGCGTCATGAGGTAGTGCAAGGTCGAATGCTTGTCGCCGTTGACCGAGGCGCTGTTGGTGAAGCCGGCGAAGAGCTTGTCTTTCCAGGCCTGGCTCGACCACGGCTTGCTGGTGGCGTCGGCGAATTTCTTGAACTGCCAGCTCACGCTGCCCATGTAGGTGGGCGAGCCCATGACGATGGCGTCGGCCGCATCGAGCTTCTGCCATGCGCTCGCTTCGAGGTTGCCTTCGGCATCGATGGCGATCAACTCGCTTTGGGCGCCTTCGGCCACCGCTTGGGCCATGCGCCCGGTGTGGCCGTTGCCGCTGTGAAAAACGATCGCGATCTTGGACATGCCAACTCCTGTGGATGATTGAAATGAATGCGGTAAGAGGCAAACGGCGCACCGGGTGCTCGCCAAGCGTGTGCGAGCGCCCGGGCTTTCAAGGCGCCAGGTCGAACACCAGCACTTCGGCCCCTTGGCCATCGCCGAGCAGCACCCGGCTTTCGCCGTCGAGCTGGGCGGCGTCGCCAGCGCCGAGCGACTGGCCGTTGACGCTCACCCTGCCCCGCGCGACGTGCACATAGGCCAGGCGCCCGGGTGGCAGGGCGAGTTCGGCGCGCTCGTCACCATCGAACAGGCCCTGGTAGATGCGCGCATCGGCATGGATCGCCAGGGCGCCGGCCGCGTCGCGCTCGGGCCCGGGCGGCGCGGCCACCAGCGCCAGCTTGCCGCGCTTGGCCTCGCTCTCAAAGCGCGTTTGTTCGTAGCCGGGTGCGATGCCGCGCTCGGCAGGCTCGATCCAGATCTGCAGGAAGTGGGTGGTCTCGCCCTCGGCGCGGTTGAACTCGCTGTGGCGTATGCCGGTGCCAGCGCTCATGCGCTGCACTTCGCCGGGCCGCAGGGTGGCGCCGTTGCCGATGCTGTCGCGGTGGCCCAGCGCGCCGGCCAGCACCACGCTCACGATTTCCATGTCGCGGTGGCCGTGTTCGCCGAAGCCGCCGCCCGGCGCAACGCGGTCCTCGTTGATGACGCGCAGATTGCCAAAGCCCATGTGGGCGGGGTCGTGATAGTCGGCGAAAGAAAAACTGTGAAAGCTGTCGAGCCAGCCGTGGTTGGCATGGCCACGTTCGCCAGAGCGTCTGAGAACCATCATGGTGAAGACCTCCAAGGGTTGCGGGCGCACCCTGCCCCGCCAAGCCACTAATCTAGAGTCTTGGCGCGCAGTCGTGCTTGGTCAGGGCTGATGGCATCATTCAAAGGCCATGAACGCCGCAGCGTCGGCGCCGCGCCTCCAACCACTGCTTACCCCATGACGGATCGTCGCAACGCCCTGACGCCCGAAGCCCTGACCATGGTGGACCTGATCGCGCGCACCGGCAGCTTTGCGGCCGCGGCACGCGAGCTCGGGCGGGTGCCGTCCGCCCTGACCTACAGCGTGCGCCAGCTCGAGGACGCGCTCGACGTGCTGCTGTTCGACCGCGGCTCGCGGCAAGCGCGGCTCACCGCCGCCGGCGAAGAGCTATTGCACGAAGGCCGGCGTTTGTTGCTGCAGATCGACGCGGTGGCCAACCGCGTCAAGCGCGTCGCCACCGGCTGGGAAACCGAGCTGACGGTGGCGCTGGACACCATGGTCGCGCCGCGCGCGGTGTTCGACCTTGCCGAAGCCTTCTATGCCCTGCGGGTGGCTGCGCAAGGCGCTGCGCCGGGGGCGCCGCCAACGCGGCTGCGCCTGCGCGAGGAGGTGCTCTCCGGCACCTGGGAAGCGCTCGTCACCGGCACCGCCGACCTCGCCATCGGCGGTGCCTTGGAGCCGGCGCAGGGCGAAGGCATCCAGTGCGAACCGCTCGGGGAAATCGATCTGGTGTTCGCCGTCGCCGCCCACCACCCTCTTGCCACGGCCACCGAGCCGCTGGCGGCCGAGCGGATTGCAGAGCACCGCGTGGTCGCCATCGCCGACAGCGCGCGCAGCTTCGCGCCGGTCACGATCGGCGTGCAGCCCGGGCAGGACGTCCTCACCGTGTCGTCGGTGGGCGCCAAGCTCGAAGCCATGCTGCGCGGCCTGGGCTGTGGCTCGCTGCCCCTGGCCTTGATGCGCCCGCACGTGCAAGCCGGGCGCTTGCGTGTCCTGCGCACGGCACTGGCGCCGCGGCGCAGCCTGCTGCGCTACGCCTGGCACACACCGGGCAATGCGCCGCCGGGTCTGGCGCTGCAATGGTGGTTGGCGCAGTTGCGCCGCCCCGCCACACGCACCGCGCTGCTCGAGCAATACACCGGCCGCGCCGACGAAGCGCTCGCGCAGAACGTCTAGCGGGCGTCTTTGCCATGAGCCGCTCGGTCGAACCCATGCATTCGGGCCTGGCCTGCCGTGCTCGGTAGCGTGCAACAGCCCGAGAGGTCGGGGCCCCAGGGGCTCGGGCCGCCCGCCGACCACTGGGTCGAGGCCGAGCGAACGGCGGGCCGCTACACGGGCCATTACGCGGGCCGCTACACGGGCCGCTTCGCGCCCACCCCGAGCGGGCCGCTGCATGCCGGCTCGCTGGTGGCCGCACTCGCCAGTTGGCTCGACGCGCGGGCGCACGGCGGGCGCTGGCTGGTGCGCATCGAAGACCTCGACCGGCCGCGCTGCCTGCCCGGCGCCGACACGACCATCCTCGCCCAACTCGCCGCGCTTGGCCTGCACAGCGACGAGCCGCCGACGTGGCAGAGCGCGCGAACCCACCTCTACCAAGCCG
>JANONH010000386.1:0-1745 GCA_031420735.1 Methylibium sp. | reverse complement strand
TCGTCGTGGCATTTGGTTTCGGGGCCCACGACGGCCATTTCCCTGGTCGTGTTCTCGACCATCGGACCGCTTGCCGAACCGGGCAGCGCCGATTACGTGCGGCTCGTGCTCACGCTGACTTTCCTGGTCGGGGTGATCCAGCTCGGGCTTGGCTGGCTGCGACTGGGCACACTCGTGAACTTTGTTTCGCACACAGTGGTGATCGGCTTCACCACCGGCGCAGCCGTGCTCATCGCGGCCAGCCAGGTCAAGAACTTCTTCGGTCTGCCAATCCCGCGCGGTGCGCCGGTCCACGAAGTGCTGCTCGCTCTGGCCACGCAAGCCGGCAGCATCAACCTTTATGTCACCGGCGTGGCGCTGGTCACGGTGCTGGCCTGCGTCGTGACGCAGCGCTGGGTGAGGCGTGTGCCGCACATGATCGCCGGCATGCTCGCCGGCAGCCTTGCGGCTTGGCTGCTCAACCGCGCCTTCGGTGGCGAAGCCGCCACCGGCATCACCAGCATCGGCGCCCTCAGCGTGGGCTTGCCGCCGCTGTCCGTGCCCGACTTCTCGCTGCACACCTTGCAGCAACTGCTGCCCATCGCGCTGGCCGTGTCCCTGCTCGCGCTCACCGAGGCGGTGTCGATCGCGCGCGCCATCGCGGCCAAGGCGGGCCAGCGCATCGACGGCAACCAAGAGTTCATCGGCCAAGGTCTGTCCAACCTGGCCGGCAGCTTTTTCTCCGGCTATGCCTCGAGCGGCTCCTTCAACCGCAGCGGCCTCAATTACGCAGCCGGCGCAAAGACGCCGCTGGCCACCGTGTTCGCCTCGCTAGCGCTGCTCGGGATCGTGGTGTTTCTTGCGCCGCTCGCCAAATACCTGCCGATCCCGGCCATGGCCGGCATTCTGTTCGTCGTCGCCTGGGGGCTGATCGACGTGCCGCATCTCGCCGAGATCGTGCGCGCCAGCCGCCAGGAAGCCGCGGTGCTGCTGACCACGCTGGTGGCCACGCTCACCCTGCAGCTCGAGTTCGCCATCTACCTCGGCGTGCTGCTTTCGCTGCTGCTCTACCTCAAGCGCACCTCCAAGCCGGGGCTCGAAGACGTGGAGCCGCAGTCCGACACGTCACCGGCCGCGTTTGTTGCGGCCCGCCTGGAGTCGGTGCGCTCGCCGCTGCGCATGGTGCGCATCAACGGCTCCATTTTCTTCGGTGCCGTCAACCACCTTGAAGATGAACTGCAGCATGTCGAAGGCGACGGCCCCGGCCGCCACCACCTGCTGCTGGTGGCCTCGGGCATTAACTTCATCGACCTGGCCGGCGCACGCATGCTCGCCCACGAGGCGCGCCGCCGGCGTGCGGCCGGCGGCGGCCTCTACGTTTTCGACATGAAGCAAGAGGCGCTCTCGACCCTGCGCCGCTGCGGCGCGCTGGAGGCCATCGTTGCGTACAAATTCTTCACACCCGGGCATGACGTGGTCGGCGAGCTGCACCGGCGGCTCGGGCTCTTAGTGCAGATGGCGCTGCGCGCCCGCGCGCCAGCAGCGCGCGGGCACGCTGCTGGCGCCACGACTGGGTGGTCTACGCCAAGACGCCGCTGGCCGGGCCGGCGGCGGCGCTGGACTACCTGTCGCGCTACACCCACCGCACGGCCATCGGCAACGAGCGTTTGCTGGCCATCGTCGGCGACAAGGTGCTCATGCGGGTGCGCGCCGACGACACCGGCGCCAAGCGCACCGTGGCCATGCCGGGCGAGCAGTTCATCGCT
>JANONH010000385.1:0-6093 GCA_031420735.1 Methylibium sp. | reverse complement strand
ACCAGGCGCAGGTCCTGCAGCAGGGTTTCGCTGAGCGAGACCACCGCATGCTTGCTGACGTTGTAGGCGCCCATGTTGGGCATGTTCACGAGCCCGGCCATCGACGCGGTGTTGACGACGTGGCCGCGCCAGGCGGGGTCTGCGGCGGCGGCGGCCAGCATGAGCGGCACGAACACGCGCACGCCGTGCGCCACGCCCATGAGGTTGACGCCGATCGCCCACTCCCAGTCGGCCGCGCTGTGTTCCCAGACCAGGCCGCCCAGGCCGACACCGGCGTTGTTGAACAGCAGGTGCGGCGTGCCAAAGCGCTCGAGCGTCGCCGCGGCGAGCGCTTCTATCTGCTCGCCCTTGGAGACGTCGAGCGCATGCGGCAGCACTTCGGCGCCGAGCGCGGCCACCTCGGCTGCAGCCCGCTCGAGTGCGGCCGCCTCGATGTCGGCCAGCACCACTCTCATGCCGTGGCGCGCGGCCATGCGGGCCGCCTCGAGGCCAAAGCCCGAAGCCGCGCCGGTGATCACGGCCACGCAGCCCTCGAAGCGCTCGATCACGCCGCGCCGCCTTTCATGAGCTGAAAGCCCAGGCGCGGAAAGTGCACATGCACGAGGCCAGCGCGGGCGTCGCGCCGCTCGACCGAGGTGCGCTCATGCGTGAGGCCCACGAGGCGGCCCGTCACGCGGTCCTGGCCGTAATCGGTGGCCGACACCACCACCGCCTCACCCGGCTCGAAGCCCAGGCCCGGCTCCACCCGAGTGGGCGAATGGCCGTCCGCCGAGGCGGACACGGCCAGGGCGTCGGCTGCCGACAACTCGCTTGGCTCGCCATGCCCGATGGCCAACACGCGTGCATGCCAGGCCAGCAGTCGCGGATAGGCGTCGAGGATGTCGGCCACCGGCGGTGCGCTCTGAATGAACCACACGCAGTGGGCGACCGAGAAATCGGCCACGCTCGCGGCCTGGCCGCCGAGGAAGGCGCGGCCGTCGGCCAGGCGCTGTTCAACCCAGCCCAGGTGGTTGTGCAATTGCGCGGTGGCATCGGCGACGTTGGGCCAGTGCATACCGCTCGTGAGCGCCGCGCGGTCGGCGCCGAAGGCTTGCACCACGTCGGGCGGCACGCCTGCGAAGACCGAAGCCAGGCCTGCCGGGCGCAAGGTGTAGGGCACCGCACTCCAAAACAGGGCGGAGTCGGCCCACTGCGCCGTCCACGACGCGACGCCGGCGGACTCGGCCGGGAACAGCGACGGCTCGGCGGCCCGGTCTTCCAGCACGCGGGCGAT
The DNA here is from genome assembly GCA_031420735.1 of Methylibium sp. GTDB lineage: Bacteria > Pseudomonadota > Gammaproteobacteria > Burkholderiales > Burkholderiaceae_C > Methylibium. The sequence continues at coordinate 4,820 of JANONH010000385.1, read as the reverse complement.
CAGCGCGGAGTCGCAATAGACGTCGGCTGCGACCTGCAGCACCGGCGTCTTGCGGTAGCCGCCGGTGAGGGCCACCAGGTCCGGCTTGGGCATCACGATGGGGATGGCGACGCTTCGCCACGCGAGCCGCTTGTGGCCGAGCATGAGGCGCACCTTCTCGGAGAACGGCGATTGCGGATAGTGGTGAAGGATCAGGTCGTCGTGCTTCATGTGGCCTCCCGGGGCGGTGGTTTGCGGTTCTTGTTGGCTGCCTGGGCGCCCAGGCCGTGATCCGCGCTGTGGTCCGCGCTGTGGTCCGTGTTGCGCACCTCGGCTGCAGCGAAGATTCGCCCGAGGGTCTTGGAAAGATCGGCCACTTCGGCGCCCGCCAAGGCGCCCTTGTCGGCCAGCATTCGGTGCAGCCGCGGCAAATGGTAATGCGGCACCGCCGGGTAGAGATGGTGCTCGAGGTGGTAATTGACATGGTGCGGAAAAAGCAGCCCACGCCCGGCCAGGTTGAGCAGCGTGTCGGCCAGGCGGCCGCTTTGCGCGGGCCCGGTGAGGTGGCTGCGTGCGGCGGTCAGGGGCGAGCCGAAGTCGCTCACCGCCCCGTGCTCGCAGATGGCCCGCAGGCGCAAGATCGGCTGCAGCACCGTGAGCAGCGGCAGCAGCCACAGCACCAGGTACTTCGAAAGCCCCGCCCCGCCCCACAGCAGCAGGCAGGCCAAGGGCAAGGCGAGTTGCAGACCGGCGACGCAAAAGCGGTCGACGCGGGCAGCTTTGCGCAAGGCCTCGGAGGTGTCGTCGAGCAGCTTGTTTGAACGCGTGCCGCCATGTCCCGCGGCAATGGCGGGCGCGCCAAAGAAGTAAGCGGTCGTCTTCCAGGCATTGAGGCCCACCAGGTCGCGCGCGAGCTTCTTGCAAAGATAGGCTGCGCCGCGCGGGTAGCCGCCATGGATGGCGATGTCTGGGTCTTGGGGGCCGTAGAGGTGGTTGTGGTGCAGGCGGTGGATCACGCGGTAGGTGCACATCGAGACGCCGCCGAGCATGCCGATCGCGCGGCCGACCCAGTCGTTGCAGGCCCGGTTCGTGAACAAGCGGTAATGCGCCGCCTCGTGCGCCAACACGAAGAAGGCGTGGTGCTGCGTGCCGACCACCAACAGGCTGGCCAGCACCCAAGGGCTCGGCCACACGGCCAGCGCAAAGGCCACTGCGGCGCCTGCGATGCCCACCGTTTGCGCCAGGGCGGCGAGCGAGCGAGAGTCGTTCAGGCGCGTGAGCGGTGCCAGCTCTTCGGCGCTCAAGAGCCGGCGGGCTGCGGCCGCGTGCCGCCCGGGCGGCCCCGGCCGCGGCGAAGAGTCGCTGGCGGGCAGCCGCAGGTCGTCGAGGAAATCTTCCCCGCGCTGGGCCGCCGTGCTAAAGCTCATGGCGCCCTCGAGCCCAGCACTGCTGCAGCCGCTGGTGCTTTGCGCCGCGCTCGCCAACCGCCGTAAAGCGCAAGTACGCCTGGAATCAGAATCATGGCCCAGATGATGTGGCTCAGGTGCTGCTTGACCCAGGGGAGGTTGCCGAACAAATAGCCGGCCAGCGTGATGCTGCCCACCCACAGCAGCGCGCCGCTCACGTCGTAGAACGTGAACTTGCGGCGCGTCATTTGGGCGACGCCCGCCACGAAGGGCGCGAAAGTGCGCACGAAGGGCATGAATCGCGCGGCAATGAGCGTCACGCCACCGTGGCGCTCATAGAAGGCATGCGCTTGTTCGAAAGCGCGCTTGTTGAAAAAACGCGACTGTTCCCACTGGAACACCTTCGGTCCGAAGTAACGCCCGACCGTGTAGTTGCTCTGGTTGCCGAGGATCGCCGCAGCCACCAGCAGCGCCATCACGAGCGGCAGGTTCATGAGCCCCAGACCGCACAGCGCCCCGACCACGAACAGCAGCGAGTCGCCGGGCAGGAAAGGCATGACCACGACGCCGGTCTCCACGAAGATGATGGCGAACAAAAGCGCGTAGACCCAGGCGCCGTAGGTCTGCACGAAGCTCGTGAGATGCACATCGACGTGCAGGATAAAGTCGATCAGCAAAGCGATTTGATCCATGGCCGGGATTATGTTGCGGGGAGAACGCCGCGTTGGCCGCGCGGCCTGTCGGACTTCGGCGCCGCGTTGATCTTGAGTGCCGAGCGTGCGCGGCGGGACCGGCCGTGCCCTCGGGCTGCGGCTTCGGGCTGCGCGGTCGGCGTCGTAAAGCGGCATGCCGTGCAGCACGTCACCCCAGAGCCTGCCATCGGCCGCTCGCTTGCGGGGCGGCCGCGGATCGCCTCCCTACAATTTGCGCGAATGAACACCTTGCCCTTTGCTTTGAGCGGCGCCGTCGCACGACGCCCGATCCGTGAGCTGCCCGACGACCTGATCAGCCAGATCGCGGCCGGAGAGATCGTCGAGCGCCCGGCCTCGGTGGTGCGCGAACTGCTCGACAACGCGCTCGATGCCGGTGCGCGCGAAGTGGTGCTGCGGGTGGCGGCCGGGGGCGTGCGCAGCATCGTCGTGGAAGACGACGGCGCGGGCATTGCGGCGCGCGAGTTGCCGCTTGCCTTGAGGCGCCACGCCACCAGCAAGATCTCTTCGCTGCACGAACTCGAAAACGTCGGCACGATGGGCTTTCGGGGCGAGGCGCTGGCGGCCATTGCGGCCATCGCCGACGTCTCCATTACAAGCCGCACTGCGGATGCGCCGCATGCACATCGGATCGACGCCCGCAGCGGCGAGTTGACGGTCGCCGCGCGCGCCGTGGGCACCAGCGTGGAGGTGCGTGAACTTTTCTTCAGCACACCGGCGCGTCGCAAGTTTCTCAAGACCGATGCGACCGAGTTCGCGCACTGCCTCGAGACCGTGCGTCGCCAGGCGTTGGTGCGGCCGGACGTTGGCTTCGCGATCTGGAGCGACGGCCGCCTGGTCGTGCAGTGGCGCGCCGCGTCGCTGCTGGAGCGTGTGCGCGAGGCAGCGGGTGAAGACTTCGTGCAATCGAGCCGCGTGCTCGACGCCACCTACGGCGGCGTGCGGCTCGAAGGCCGCGTCGGCGAGCCCGGCGCCGCGCGCACCCGCGCCGACCAGCAGTATGTCTACGTCAACGGCCGCTTCGTGCGCGACAAGCTCATCGCCCACGGCGTGCGCTCGGCCTTCGAAGACGTGCTGCACGGCGCGCGCCAGCCGATCTACCTGCTTTTCATCGGCATCGCCGCCGACCGCGTGGACGTGAACGTGCACCCGACCAAGATCGAGGTGCGCTTTCGCGACGCCCGCGAGCTGCACCAGGCGGTGCGCCACGCGGTGCAGGACGCCCTGGCCCTGCCGCGCCCGGCCAATGCCACCGAGCACGGCCCGTTCGAGCCGACCGCGCCCGCCATCTGGAGCCCGATGCCGATGGAGCAGGCGGGCCTGGGCCTGCGCGTGGAGCAGCCGCGCGCGCCCTGGGACACACCGTCGTCTTCGGCGGCCTGGGGCGGCCCGGCCACCGGCTCGCCGCCCTGGTTGGGGCCGGCCGCGCTGGCGCCGCCCGCCTGGGCGAGCGGCGACGAAGAATGGCCGCTCGGGCGCGCCCTGGCCCAGCTCGGCGGCGCCTACATCCTGGCCGAAAACGCCCAGGGCCTGGTGATCGTCGACATGCACGCGGCGCACGAGCGGGTGGTCTACGAGCGGCTCAAGAGCGCATTGGCCGGCTCGAGCAGCGTGGACGCGCAGCCGCTGCTCATTGCCGTGCCGTTTGCCGCCACGCCGCTCGAGATGGCCACCGCCGAAGCCCACCTCGAGACGCTGGCCTTTCTGGGCCTGGACCTGACGGCGCTGTCGCCCGGCGTGCTGGCGCTGCGCTCGCACCCGGCCGCCCTGGCCGGCGGCGACTTGGTGGCGCTCGCGCGCGCGGTGCTCACCGAGCTTGCGCAGTTCGAGGCCAGCTTCGCCATCGAGCGCGCGCAACACGAACTGCTCTCCACCATGGCCTGCCACGGCGCAGTGCGTGCCAACCGGCGCCTCACGCTCGAGGAAATGAACGCCTTGCTGCGCGACATGGAGCGCACCGAGCGCTCGGGCCAGTGCAACCACGGCCGCCCGACGTGGCGCCAACTCGGTCTGCGCGAACTCGACACGTTTTTCATGCGCGGGCGCTGAACCCGGCCCGCTGCTGCCGACTCTCGGATTTTCAGTGCTGGCCATCGACCAGCGCGGCTTTGCCCGCAGCTCCAAGGGGCTGCCCTCCGAGGCCAGCGCCTACGAAGACGCGCGCGCCACGTGGGATTGGCTCGTTCGAGGGCGGCGGCCACCACGCCACCAACGCCCTGGCCGGCGAGCGTTACCGCGAGGCGCTGCATGGCTTCTTCGGCCTGGGCTCGCGCGCCAGTGTGCGCGTGGTCCAATCCACTCCAATGACGACGCTAAAGCTCAAGAAACCGACCACTCCCTTCGCGCCCAGTGAGCGGCGGGGCCCACTGCGAGCGGGCGGCATCAAGCGGCGCCCGACCCTGGCTGAAGCCGAGGCCGAGCGACGGCAGCGTCAGCCACAAGGCGGCCGCGGTGCACCGGGCGAGCGCGAAGCGCCAGGTCAGCGCGGCGCCGGCGCACCGGGTGCTCGCAGCAGGCCGCCGTCGCAGCCCTTCAATCCGTCCGCGGCGCGGAACCCGGCGGCCCGGCGGAGCGACGCCCCCCTGCCACCCCTGCGCCGCCGCAGCGAGTCGCACGAAGAGCCACGCGACGACCCGCGTTTTCGCAGCAGCCCGGTCGAGCCGCAGCGGCGCGGGCAAGCCGACTCGCGCGCGCGCCCGTTCGACCGTGGGCAGCCCGACCCGCG
>JANONH010000384.1:0-2090 GCA_031420735.1 Methylibium sp. | reverse complement strand
GCCGCGCGCGAGACGCACGAGACCTCCAGCCCGTCGATGGACATCTCCAAGGCCAGCAACTTCGAGCGCTTCGTGTTCGACCTGTTCGGCCACGACGCCGCAGCCGCCGAGCGCACGCGGCGGTGCTTCGGCCAAGAGCTGGCGCAGCGCGGCGGCTTCACGCTGGGCGCCGACGACTTCGCGCGCGTGGCCGGCTTCGGTTTCGTCTCCGGCAAGAGCACGCACGCCGACCGGCTCGCGACCATCCGCGCGGTCTTCCGCGAGCACGGCCGCACCGTGGACCCGCACACCGCCGACGGCCTGAAGGTGGCGCGCGAATTGCGCCGTCCGGGGGAAACCGTGCTGGTGCTCGAGACGGCGCTGCCGATCAAGTTTGCCGCCACCATCGTGGAGGCGCTGGGCCATGAGCCGCCGCGGCCGGCCGCGTTCGTTGGCATCGAGCAATTGCCGCGGCGCTGCGAAGTCGTCAAGGCCGATCCAGAGGCCGTCAAGGCGCTGATGGCCGCGCGCTGTGCGGGCCCTGCACCATGAAGGTCGTCGGCTTCTGCGGTTACTCCGGCTCCGGCAAGACCACGCTGGTCGAGCAACTGGTGGTGCGCCTGCGTCTGGCCGGCCAGCGCGTCTCGGTGGTCAAGCACGCCCATCACGACTTCGACATCGACCAGCCCGGCAAGGACTCCCACCGCCACCGCGCGGCGGGCGCCTTCGAGGTGGTGATCGCCTCCAACCGGCGGCTGGCCAAGATCCGCGAGTACGAACTCGAGGGCGACCCGAGCGCGCACCAACTCATCCGGGAGTTGTCGCCCGCCGTCGACTGGGTGCTCGTCGAAGGTTTCAAGCACGCCGATCTGCTCAAGATCGAAATCTGGCGCGCCGAGACGGCGCAGCGGGTGCAGTATCCGCACGACCCCTTCGTCGTCGCGATCGCCACCGACAGCCCGGCCAGGCTGCCCCAGCCCACCGGCCTGCCGGTGCTCGACCTTAACGACGCCGACGCCATTGCCGCCCACCTGCTCGCCCATGGCGAGCGCCACGAATACCGCTCGCCCTATGACGCCGACAACGAAGCCGCTTATGTCGACCGCCCAGCCGACCACCGCCCCGACGCGCGCCGCGCCGCGCCCGATGCTGAGCCTCGAGCAAGCACTCGAAAAGCTCCTCGGCGCGACGACCCCGCTGGCTGAGAGCGAAAGCCTCTCGACCTTCGACGCCCTCGGCCGCGTGCTCGCCGAAGGCGTGGTGTCCGCGCTCGACGTGCCACCGCACGACAACAGTTCCATGGACGGCTATGCCGTGCGCGTGGCCGATGTCGCGGCGGAAGCCGGCGGCGTGCTGCGGGTGAGCCAGCGCATCGCAGCGGGACAGGTCGGCGCCGTGCTGGAGGCCGGCACCGCCGCGCGCATCTTTACCGGCGCTGCCCTGCCCGCGGGGGCCGATGCGGTCGTGATGCAGGAGCAGTGCGAGGCCGCCGACGGCGGCGTGCGCATCGCCGCGCTGCCCCTGCCCGGCCAGTGGATCCGCCGCCGCGGTGAAGACGTGCGGCGCGACAGCCTCGTGCTCGAGCGCGGCAGCCGCCTCACGCCGCAGGCTCTGGGCCTTGCCGCATCGGTCGGCGCGGCCCGGCTGCAAGTGGTGCGGCGCCCGCGCGTGGCGCTGTTCTCGACCGGCGACGAACTCGTCATGCCTGGCGAGCCCTTGCCGCCCGGCGCCATCTACAACTCCAACCGCTACACCTTGCGCGCCTTGCTGCTGGCCCTGGGCTGCGAGGTCAACGACCTGGGCATCGTGGCCGACCGCCTGGACGCCACGCGCCAGATGCTCAGGCACGCGGCGGCCGACTGCGACCTCAGCCTCACGTCCGGCGGCGTTTCGGTCGGCGAGGAAGACCACCTCAAGCCGGCCGTGCAGGCCGAGGGGCGCCTGGACCTGTGGCAGATCGCCATCAAGCCGGGCAAACCGCTGGCCTTCGGCAGCGTGCGGCGGCCGGCGGGCGAGGGCGTGGCGGCCTTCATCGGCCTGCCGGGCAACCCGGTGTCGAGCTTTGTCACCTTCCTCGTGCTGGTGAGGCCTTTCATCCTCAAGGCGCAGGG
>JANONH010000383.1:0-2558 GCA_031420735.1 Methylibium sp. | reverse complement strand
GGAGCACGAGCGCACCGCTCGGCCGCCGGAACGAGGGCTCGCTCCTGCCCGGCGGGACAGCGCACAGCGCGAGGGGTCCGACATGAGCCGCAGCGAAATCGCCGTTGTCGTTGGCGCCACGGGCGCCATGGGCCGCGTCATTGCGCACAGCCTGGTGGCAGCCGGACTGAAGGTGGTGGCCGTGGCGCGCAGCGACGCGGCACTGCAGCGCCTGGCGGCGTCGACGCCCGGCGTGCACGCCTGCGCGTGCGACATCTCGCAAGACAGCGCCATCGACACCGTGCGCAGCGCGCTCGACGCGCCGGTGCGCATGGTCGTGCACGGCGCGGGCGTGACCACCGCGGGCGGCGTGCTGAGCGCGCCGATCGAAGCCATCGTCGAAGCGGTCAACATCAAGGTCGGTGGCATGCTGCGCCTAGTGCGCGCGGTCGATGGCGCGCTGCAGCGCGGCTCGCGCCTGGTGGCCATCGGCGGCCACTACGGCTTCGAGCCGACTGCCTACGCCGCCACGGCCGGCGTGGCCAATGCCGCGCTCGCCAACCTCGTGCGGCAGCTCTCCTGGGCTTACGGCGAACGCGGCGTCACGGCGCACCTGGTGGCGCCCGGCCCCGCCGACACCGAGCGCCTGCGCCGCGTGGCCGTCGACCGCGGCGCGCGCACCGGCCAAAGCGCCGAAGCGGTGCTCGACGAGATGCGCGCCGAATCCGCCATCGGCGCCTTCACCACCGTCGAGCAAGTCGCCTGGGCCGTCAAGTGCCTGCTCGCGCCCGAAGCCGACGCTCTAGCCGGCAGCACCTTGTTCCTTGACGCCGGGCGCCGCAAGGGTCTGCCCTGAGCGACACGCTCGGGCACCAAGCCCGACTGCCAGGCCGGCCCCGCCGCACCACACACCCTACCGCGCCACACCACCGCGCCACACAGGCACGCCCGACCTCCACGCCCCATTGCCGCCGATCACCCCGCCCGAGAAAGTCCCATGCCGATCCTCGAGTACCACCTCGCCGAAGGGCGCTACAGCGACGCGCAGATCGCGCAGTTGCTGCTGGCCTCGAGCCAGCGCTACGCCGAACTGCTGCGCAGCCCGATCGAGCGCGTGCGCGTGTTCGCGCAGTTCTACCGCCCCGAGCACATGGCGGTTGGTGGGCGCCTGCTCAGCGACGGCGCCCCCTCTGCGCCCTACTTTCACTTCCTGGTGCTCGAAGGCCGCCCGCTGGACGAATGTCACGCCCTGCTCGGCGCCTTCACCGACCTGGTGGTCGACATCTTGCAGGCCGAGCGCAAGCTCGTGCGCGGCGGCTGCTGGCCGATCCCGCCACCCTATTGGGCCATCGGTGGCCTGCCAGCCAGCCAGATGCGATCCGCAGAAATCGCCGCCCGCGCCGACGCGTCCAAGCCCGCCTGACGCCGTTGCCCAGCGGCGGCGCGGCAAAGCCAGACAGCACGACGGCGCGAAAAACCCCTGCGCCAAGCTTACCGATACCGCTATTGACCTTCTTGCGCGAAATGCTTCAGCGACACGATCAGCTGCCTGGCCGTGGTGCCGAAGCGTTCGAAGCCGTGATGAAGGTAGAAAGCCTCGGCGGCATCGTCTTTGGCATCGACCACCAGGGCAAACACGGCCACTTCGGACCGCATGGACCGAATGGCCGCATCGGCGAGCAGTGCGCCACCGAGCTTCTTGCCGTGGAACGCCTTGTCGACCGCGAGACGACCGACCCTTGCTACCGGCACCGATGGGTAACGCGGCAGGCGCTTGATAAGCGCCTCGGGCAGATCGGTCAGTGGCACGCCCCCGGCCGCTAGCGTGTAGTACCCCGCAAGCCTGCCAGTCTTGGCCTCCACCGCCACGTAGCAGGCGCTAACGCGGCGACGAACGTCCTGCGTGGCCTGGCGTGCCAAGTAGACGTCCAGAGCCGCCACGCCGCAGGCAAAGCCGTCGCGGGCGTGATTCGCTCCCAGCACCTCCAAACGGAAGGCCGCTGTCACTTCGCTCCGGCGATCAGGCGCTTGCGGGCCCGAAGCGCGCTTTGCATGGCCGGCGCGAGTGGGGGCGGGTTCAGCAGCATATCGACGAACCGATGTTGGTCGTCCACCGAGAGGCGGATGATCTGGGCGTCCTCGATGGTCTGGTGTGCATCCTTCAAGGCCGCGGCCACCAGGACATCGCTGAAGCTGGGGCCCTGATGTTCTGCGGCGCGGCGAACCACAGCCAGCGCGTCGGGTGCGATGCGCGCTTCAACGCGGGCGGTGCGGGTGGATTCTCGGGTAGGCATGGCGATCCTCGCTTGAGCGCTGGTATCGTACGTCGTTTCACCGTACAGCGTCAAACCATGCGGAGTATCAGAGGCCCCGCTGCCCCGCTTGTTTGCCTGTCTGCACACCGCAGCGTTCGATAACTCGAGCCCCGCTTGGATGGAGTGTGGGCTTAACGACGCAGCGCACGACCGACGCGGCGGCGACCAGTATTCACCGCTCAGCGGAGCTGAGCCACCTCCACCTCTGCCACGTCCGCAACGGGTTTGCGGATTGCTACAGCCAGGATGACGCCAAAAGCTCAG
>JANONH010000382.1:0-1896 GCA_031420735.1 Methylibium sp. | reverse complement strand
ACCCAGTTGATTCGCATGTCGCGGTCGCTGTTGGCGTCCGCGTTGGAGGTGTGCCTGACCACCTGGGCCAGGCGTTCGAGGTCGACCGTCATGTGCCGGGCCAGGGCTTCAGCGCGCTGGCGGCCCGAGCTACTCAGGTAGGCCGCCCAGGCCAACAGGCCCGTCATCAGCAGGCCGCCGACCAGGTTCAGCAGGGCCGCGAATTGGTAGAGCGTGCCGCTGAAGGCACTGGCCGTGCCGGTACGTAGCGTGAACGCGCGGCCCACGATCTCGAGCGCCCGCGTGCCCTCGAATCGCCGGGCGGTCTCGCCGGCCATCGGCACCACGCCGCGGCGTACGCCCAGCGGCTGGCGGCTGTCGTAGGCCAGGTCGGCCGCCTGCGCCGGGTCGTCGCCGAAGTAGAGGGCGTAATCGATTCGCGCGGCGGCCGCGGCGCTGCCGGGCCGCAGCAACTCGGCCGCCACGATCGGCGCATAGAGCACCCCGACCAGGCTGCGCCGCCGTTGCGCTTCGGTGCTCGGATCGGTGCCACGCCGAAACACCGGCAGGTAGAGCATGAATCCCGGCGTTCGCGCGCTGTCCTGGACCAGCATGATCGGCGCCGAGAGCGTCGGCTGCCCGGTGCGGATGGCCCGCTCGAGGCCCTCGCGGCGGCGTTCCTCGCTGCCCACATCCAGGCCGCGCGAGGCCTCGTTGGGCGCATAGGGCTCGATCTGGCGGATGAGATAGAGCTCCGGGTGGGCGTGGTCGTCGAACTGGCGAATCGTGAAGTCGCGGATGCCGTCAGCCTGGACGTTGGCCTTGAAGGCCTCGACATCGGCGCGCATCACGCGCTCGATGAAGCCGAAGCCGCGCACCCCAGGGAACTCGCGTGGCAAGTCGCGCGACTCGACGTAGTTGCGGAACTCTTCGCTGCCGACCCTGGCGTAGGCGGCGTACATCCCCGCCATGCCGCTGAGTCCGAAGTACACCTGATTGAAACTGCGCACGATCTCGTACTCGACCTGCTTGGCCGCGCGTTCGTAGCGCTCGCGCGCGACCTGTTCGATGTCGGCATGCAGCCAGGCCGCGCCGCCGACACTGGCCGCGGCGCCCGCCACGGCGATGGCCAGCGGCAGGGCGGCGACATGGCCGATCAGTCGTTGCAGCCAGGACATGCGGCTCACCTCCTGTGGGCCAGTGTCGGACGCCGGGCGGCTCGCGCCCGCCACGCCACCCCGGCGGGGCGGCTGGCACCGATTCTTGCGTGCGACCGGCCACACCCATGCGCGGAGATGAGGGCCGAAAGCGGCTCAATTCAAGGCAACGCAGGGCCGCCCCAAGTTGCCTGGCTCCCCCTCGGGGGGGCGGACGCCGCAAGGCGGCGGCCTTGGGGGCGCTCAGCGAAACGCGTACTTCGCCGTCAGCGCCAGCAGCGCGCCGCGTGGCAAGGCCGGCTCGAAGAAGCGGCGATTGGCTTCGTTGACGATCACGGAGCCGGCGTAGCGGCGGTCGGTGGCGTTGTCGACGCGCAGCAGTTGCGTGAAGGTCCACTCGCCAACGGTCTGCGCCAGACCGGCGCGCAGGTTGACGATGGTGCTGCCGGCCGCGCTGTCGCTGTTGGCGTCGTTGACGAACAGCCGACCGACATGCACGACTTCGACGGCCGCATTGAAGCCGGCCCAGGCCCGCACTGGCGCGTAGGCCAGCTCGGCGAATGCGCTGCGGTCGGGGGTGCCGGGCAGGCGGTTGCCGGCCGGGATGGGCACGGCGGCGGCACCGCTGCCGCTGCTGAAACCATCGCGGAAGCTGGCGCGCAGGGCGGTGAGTGCGAGCGTGGCGCGCCAGTCGCTGCCGAGGGCGCCGACGTACTGCAGTTCGGCGCCGCGGCGCAGCGTGTGGCCGGCGTTTTTGAAG
>JANONH010000381.1:0-1881 GCA_031420735.1 Methylibium sp. | reverse complement strand
CCACACCGGCAGGCTCAGGCGCTGCTCGGGCGCAGGTCGGGCGATGGTCACGGTGACGCGGAAGAGGTGGGCGTGGGCGTCGGCAACTTCGATGCGGTAGGTGGTCATGGATGGGGTCGGGTCGGGTCGGGTCGGGTCGGCGATCCGATCAGCGATCGGCTCAGGCAAAGGGGGCTTCAGCTTCCGGCCGCGCCGATGAAGCAACTCAGGCTCGCGCCCACACTCAGCCGAAAGCGCAAGGTGAGCCAGACCGCAGCGCCCTGCGCCGGGTAGACCTTGCGGTCCACCAGGTAGCAGGCGGCCAGCATCAGCCCATGGATCACCAGGCCGGCATAGGGCGGCATCAGCACCGCCACCCAGGCCACCAGCGCTGGCACCACGCCCCACAGGAACAGGTGCGGCTCGGCGGTTGAATGGGCGAAGCCGAAGCCCCAGTGAACGCCGCCGAGAAACGCGCTCACGACCGCCGCGTAGGCCGACAACGCGGCCACCACATGCGGGTGCGCGTCCGCCCGCACGAACCCCGCCAGTGCCGCCCCAACCACGAATGGCAGCAGCGCCAGGTGACCGAGTTGGGTCGCAACCGGGTTCTTCGCATCGATCAACAGGGCACTCACGCGACAACTCCAGGGCGATGGCAAACGCAATTGTCACCGCTTGCCGGCGCGGGGTGCGACAAGGCGGCGGCAACCTCGCGAGCGTCGGGCAATCGCATTAAAGGCCGGCGACGCAGCGCGTAAAGTGATTCAATCCGCCCAGCGCTTTGACGAAGCAGCCCGAGGGCGCAAACCAGACTGCGGGCGCCGGCCGCACCACCCAGAAAAGGTACTCCGCATGGACGCCCTGATCCTCGCCCGCATGCAGTTCGCGGCCAACATCACCTTCCACATCCTGTTCCCGACCATCAGCATCGGCTTGGGCTGGTTGCTGCTGTTCTTCCGCGTGCGCTGGCTGAAGACGCGCCATGGCCCCGACCCGGCCGCCGCACAAGGCTGGCTCGACGCCTACCGCTTCTGGACCAAGGTGTTCGCACTCAGCTTCGCGCTCGGTGTGGTGAGCGGCATCACGATGAGCTTCCAGTTCGGCACCAACTGGCCGGGCTTCATGGACAAGGTCGGCAACATCGCCGGGCCGCTGCTCGGCTATGAAGTGCTGACGGCCTTCTTCCTCGAAGCCGGCTTTCTCGGCGTGATGCTGTTCGGGCACGGCAAGGTGAGCGAAAAAGTGCACCTGACGGCGACCGCGCTGGTTGCCTTCGGCACCACCCTCTCGTCGTTCTGGATCCTGGCCCTGAACTCGTGGATGCAAACGCCGACGGGCTACGAGATCATCGACGGCGTGTACCACGTGAAGAGTTGGGTCGATGTGATCTTCAACCCCTCGTTCCCCTACCGCCTGACCCATGTGCTGCTGGCCTCGGCGCTGACCTGCGCCTTCCTGCTGACCGGGCTGTCGGCCTGGCAGGTGCTGCGCGGCGTCGGCCGGCGCGCCGCGCCGCGCGTGATGCGCGTCGGGCTGACGCTGGCGGCCATCGTCATCCCGCTGCAGATCCTGGTCGGCGACGCGCACGGCCTGAACACGCTGGAGCACCAGCCGGCGAAGATCGCCGCGATGGAGGGCGTCTGGGAGACCGAACGCGGCGCCCCGCTGCTGCTGTTCGCCATTCCCGACGCGGTCGAGCGCAAGAACCACTTCGAGATCGCGATCCCGAAGATGGCCAGCCTGATCCTGACCCACGAGGCCGACGGCGAGATCCGGGGCCTGAACTCGTTCGGCGACGCGCACCCGCCGGTGCTGCCGATGTTCTTCGCCTTCCGCATCATGGTCGGCGTGGGCATGCTGATGCTGGCCGCGAGCTGGCTCGGCTGGTGGCTGTACCGG
>JANONH010000380.1:0-11631 GCA_031420735.1 Methylibium sp. | reverse complement strand
CAACGACTTCTATCACGAGATGGCCGACTCCGGCGTCGTCAACCTCGAGAACCTGAGCGAATCGAAAGTGGCCATGGTTTACGGCCAGATGAACGAGCCGCCGGGCAACCGCCTGCGCGTGGCGCTCACCGGCCTCACCATCGCCGAGAGCTTTCGCGACGAAGGCCGCGACGTGCTGTTCTTCGTCGACAACATCTACCGCTACACCCTGGCCGGCACGGAAGTCTCGGCACTGCTCGGGCGCATGCCCTCAGCGGTGGGCTACCAGCCGACTCTGGCGGAGGAAATGGGCCGCCTGCAAGAGCGCATTACCTCCACCAAGGTCGGCTCCATCACCTCGATCCAGGCGGTCTACGTGCCTGCCGACGACCTGACCGACCCCTCGCCCGCCACCACCTTTGCGCACCTCGACGCCACCGTGGTGCTGTCGCGCGACATCGCTTCGCTCGGCATCTACCCGGCGGTCGACCCGCTCGACTCCACCTCGCGCCAGGTCGACCCCAATGTGGTCGGCGAGGAGCACTACAAGACCACGCGCGACGTGCAGCAGGTGCTGCAGCGCTACAAGGAACTGCGCGACATCATCGCCATCCTCGGCATGGACGAGTTGGCGCCGGAAGACAAGCTGGCGGTGTCGCGGGCGCGCAAGATCCAGCGCTTTCTCTCGCAGCCCTTTCACGTGGCCGAGGTCTTCACCGGCTCGCCCGGCAAGTACGTCTCGCTCAAGGAAACCATTCGCGGCTTCAAGATGATCGTCGCCGGCGAATGCGACAGCATTCCCGAGCAGGCCTTCTACATGGTGGGCACCATCGACGAAGCGCTCGAAAAAGCCAAGAAGATTCAGTAACCGCAAGCAAAGAACGCAGTCAAAGGACAGTCCGCCATGGCCACCATTCACGTCGACGTGGTTTCCGCCGAGGAGTCGATTTTTTCCGGTGAGGCGAAGTTCGTGGCGCTGCCGGGTGAGCTGGGCGAGCTGGGCATCTTTCCGCGCCACACGCCGCTCATCACGCGCATCAAGCCGGGCGCGGTGCGCATCCAGCGCGCCGACACCGGCGAAGAAGAGTTCGTGTTCGTGGCCGGCGGCATCCTGGAAGTGCAGCCCGACCGCGTCACCGTACTGGCCGACACCGCCATTCGCGGCCACGACCTCGACGAAGCCAAGGCCACCGAGGCCAAGCGCCAGGCCGAAGAAGCGATGAAGAACGCCAAGAACGACATCGATTTCGCCAAGGCGCAGGGCGAATTCGCGGCAATGGCCGCGCAGATCGCCGCGCTGCGCAAGTTCCGCCGCAAATAAGCGGCGAAGACAGCGGCGGTCTCGCAGGCCGCCGCAGTAAGCGGCGCTTTGGCTGCAGGGTCGAGGCGACGGGCAGCGGGTCGTCACTGCAACGGCGCTTTGCCCCCCGATCGGTCCGGCGTCAGTGGAGCCGCCTCACACCCGACCACGCCCGCCTGCGTCCAGCATCAGCGCAGCGTTTTTCTGTAAATCGAGTCCGCGCAGCGTCGTCAGTGTCGCGTCATGCGCATCAGCAAGGTGTCGATGTCACCCAGGTCGCCGGTACCGGCCGCGCCCGGCTCGGGCAAGCGACCCTGCGGCGTCATGCGGTCGATCACCCTCGGCAGGCACTGCGCCAGTTGCTTGGCCGCATCGACCGCGGACATGCCGAGCTGCCGTGACAGCGTCTCGATGCGCTCGCCGCCGAACACCCGTTCGAGCTGCTGCGCCGAGACCGGCAGGTTGTGACCGGTGCCGACCCAGGACTCCACCAGCTCGCCCAAGCCGCCGCGTTCAAACTGCCGCAGCAGCCCACTCAGGCCGCCATGCGTTTGCCCCCCCTGGGAGAGGATCGCGGCCACTGCGCGCAAGCCGTCACCGTGACCGGCGCCCGCATCGCGTTGCCCGCCCAGGGCACCGATTACCGAATTCAACAAGCCCATGTCGCACCCCCCGTTAACCGAAGACCGCCGAGCCAAGCCAAGCCAAGCCATTGTGCGGGTCGAATGTGACAAGCCCATGCGATGACCCTGCCCGAGTCGCGTGGAAATGTTTCTGCCGGCTTGCGCGGCTTTGGTGGCCCTTGTCTGGGGCGGCCCGGCCCGATCGAGCCAGCGCGGTGCGCCTCGGACTTGGCCAGCTTTCATGCGAACAAGGCGGTCAGGGCAGCGAGTGCCAGCAGCGGCGCGGTGTCCGCGCGCAGCACGCGCGGACCCAGAGTCAGGGCACGCAGGCCAGCGCGCCTGGCCGACTCGTCTTCGGCGTCGCTCAGGCCGCCTTCAGGGCCGCTCAGGAACAGCACCGACGCACTCGAACTCAAGGCCACCACCAAGGCTTGCGCGAGCGGCTCGCTTGGCGTCCTGAGACTGAGCACGAGGCGGGTCTGGGCCACGCCCACTGGCAGGGCGGTAAGCCAGTTCGCGAGCGAAGCCACCGGCGCGATGTGCGGCACGCAGGCGCGTCCACACTGCTCGGCGGCCGCCGCCGCGATGCCTTGCCAATGCAGGCGCCTCTTGTCGGCGCGCTCGCCGTGCAGTCGAAGTATCGAGCGCTCGCAGACCAAGGGCTGCAGGCTCGCGACGCCCAGCTCGGTGGCTTTCTCGACCAGCCAGTCCATGCGTTCGTTGGCCGGCATGCCCACGGCCAGGGTGACGGCGATGGGCAGTTCGCGCTCGACGCGGCGCGCTTCGCCCACCCGCACCCGCACCTCGCTGCGGCCGATCGAGAGCAACTCACAGTCCCAGTCCCAGCCCTGCCCGTCGAACAAGACCAGGCCCTCTCCGGGCTGCAGCCGCAGCACTTGCACATGGCGTGCGGCGCCCGCAGGCAGCGCGCACTCAAGGCCGCTCGAGAGCGGCAGGTCGACGTAAAAACGCGGCACGGCGCTGGGGCGAGCGCTGGCGCTCAGAAGCTGGTGCCCGAGACGCGCTGCACGCCCGCCAGGCGCTCGAGCAGCATGCCCAGCGGGCCGAGCGAGCGGTAGCGCATCGCGACATGGTGGGCGTAGCGCCAGACCCGTGGCAGGTCCGACAGGTAGCCGTCCTTGCCGTCGCGGTGAGACAGCCGCGCGAAGATGCCCAGCACCTTGAGGTGACGCTGCAGGCCCATCCATTCGAAGTCGCGCCAGAAGACCCCGAAGTCGGCATCGACCGGCAGCTTCGCGGCGCGCGCACCTTGCCAAAAGCGTACCGCCCAGTCGATCTGGGTGGCCTCGTCCCATTCGGTGTAGGCGTCGCGCAGCAGCGAGACGAGGTCGTAGGTGACGGGGCCGCGCACGGCGTCCTGGAAGTCGAGCACGCCCAAGCCGCCGGGTCCGGGCGACACCATCAGGTTGCGCGAGTGGTAGTCGCGGTGCACCAGCACCTGGGGCTGGGCCTGGCAGGCGTCGAGCACGAGGCCGAAGCTGCGCTCGAGCATGGCGTGCTCGTCGGGCGACAAGCGCACGCCGCAGTGCACTTCGACATACCAGTGTGCGAACAGGTCGAGTTCGCGCCGCATCAGCGCGCGGTCGTAGAGCGGCAGCTCGTCCGGCACCTCGATGCCCTGCAAGCGCACGAGCGTGTCGATCGCCTCCATGTAGAACGGCATGGCGTACGCGTCGTCCCGGCCAACGACGGCTTCGAGCAAGGTCGTCGAGCCAAGATCGCCGAGCAGCATGAAGCCACCCGCTTCGTCGAAGGCCAGCACCTCGGGCGCGTTGAGCCCGCCTCGGCGCAGGCAGGCCGACATGCGCACGAACGGCCGGCAGTCCTCGTGGCTTGGCGGTGCGTCCATCACGATGCGCGGCCCAAGAGCGCTGTCGATGCGCAGGTAACGCCGAAAACTGGCGTCGGCGCTGGCCGCACGCAGGCTGGCGGCGTCCAGGCCCAGGCCGCTCGGCAAGGAGGCGAGCCAGCGCTCGAAGGCGACCGCTCGCAAGGGGTCGGACCAGGATAGGGCGGCGGGCTGGCTCAAGGGTGGTCAGGCAAAGGCAGCGCGCAAGCGCATGGAATAATCATTCTACAAATCGCACTTGCCCTTTAACGCCCAGTGCGCCGATCGTGCGCGACGCCGCACGCGAGCGGCGTCGCGGCGCTTCACCCGTCCCCCATGCCGCCGTCGATTCCCGCCTGCCCGGCCACTGCACGAAAGCGCCGCGCGCGAGCGGGCTTGGTGCGGCCGGTTGCGGCAGCGGCGCTCGCCAGTCTTTGCGCTTCGACGCTCGCCCAGCCGCTGCCTGCCGTGCCGGCTGGGGGACCCACGCTCCTCGGACCGGTGCGCATCGGCGAAGGCCCGGCGCAGTTGGTTGAAATCGAGGCCGATCGCCTGTCGGGGCGACCCGACCTGGAAACCGTGGCCGAGGGCGGCGTCGTGTTTCGGCGCGGGCCGCTCACGCTCAGTGCCGACCGTCTCGAGTACCTGCAGCCCACCGACACCGCGCGCGCCAGCGGCAACGTCGTGATCAGCCAGAACGGCAATGTGTACCGCGGCAGCGAGGTGCAACTCGCGGTGCAGCGCTTCGAGGGCTATTTCCTCTCGCCGACCTACTTCTTTGGCCGTGTCGGCGCGGGGGGCAGCGCCGAGCGCTTCGACTTCCTCGACGAATACCGCAGCGTCGCCGTCGGCGCCACCTACACCAGTTGCCCGGCGCCCGAGCCGGCGTGGATCCTGAGCACCGACCGCGTCTTGCTCGACACCGCCGCCGACGAGGGCCGCGCCGAGGGCGCGGTACTGCGCTTCTACGGCGTGCCCATCCTGGCCGCGCCAGTGCTCAGCTTCCCGCTTTCGGACGCGCGCAAGTCGGGCTGGCTGCCGCCGAGCTTCAACCTGGACAACAAGAGCGGCTTCGAGACCTCGGTGCCCTACTACTGGAACATCGCACCCAACCGCGACGCCACCCTCACGCCCGCGGTGCTCACGCGCCGCGGCGCGGCGCTCGGTGCCGAGTACCGCTACCTCGAGCCCAGCTATCAGGGCAGCGTGCGCACCTTCATGCTGCCCGACGACCAGGCGGCCGGGCGCTCGCGCTGGTCGTTCGACCTCGGCCACGAGGCGCGCTGGGAAGGCGGCCGAGTCGGCGCGGTCGATTACGGCGCCGCGCTGCAACGCGCCTCGGACGACGACTACTGGAAAGACTTCACGCGCGGCCTGTCGAGCCCGACGCCGCGCTTGCTGCCGGGTTCGGCGTATGCGACGCGTCGCTTCGACAGCTTTTGGGGCGACACCGTGGCCTATGCCAGGGTGCAGCGCTGGCAGGTCCTACAAGACCGCGACCCGGCGAGCCGCATCGTCTCACCCTACCAGCGCGAGCCGCAGGTCGGCGTGCGCCAGCGCGGTGCCGCGCGTGGCCTCGAATGGACCTGGGAGACCGAGGCCAACCGTTTCACCAACGGCGACTCGACTTTGCGCGCCGGCTCGCGCCTGCACGCGATCGGCTCGCTCGCGCTCCCTTGGGCGCCGCTTGGCACGCCGGGCTGGACCGTGACGCCACGCGTGTCGGTCAATGCCGCGACCTACCAACTCGACGCGCTGGCGGCAACGCCGAGCGCCCGGGCCTCACGCGCCATCCCGACCCTTTCGCTCGACAGCGCATGGGTGTTCGAGCGCGAGACCGACGCCTTCGGCCGCGCGCTGACGCAAACGCTCGAGCCGCGTTTGCTCTACGTCAACACGCCGTTTCGCGAGCAGTCGGGCCTGCCCAATTTCGACAGCGCGGGCAACGACTTCAATTTCACGTCCATCTATGCCGACAACGTGTTTTCGGGCGTCGACCGCGTCTCCGACGCCAACCAGATCACCGCTGGCGTGACGACTCGTTTCCTCGACCGCCGCACGGGTGCCGAGGCGCTGCGACTGGGCCTGGCGCAGCGCCTCTTGCTGCGCTCGCAGCGCATCACACCCGACGGCGTCCCCGTGACCCAGCGCTTCTCGGACCTGCTCTTGCTCGGCGCCACCAATCTCGTGCCGCATTGGTGGCTCGATGCTTCGCTGCAGTACAACGCCGACGCCAACCGCTCGGTGCGTTCGCTCGGCAGCCTGCGCTACTCGCCCGGGCCGCTGCGCACCGTGGCGGCCACCTACCGCTACACGCGCAACGCCAGCGAGCAGATCGAACTCGGTTGGCAATGGCCGATCAACGCCACGGCGCGCTCGCACGCCGCGGCGCTGGAGGCGCGCGACGCGCTGCAGCGCGAGAGCATGGGCCGCGCCGGCGCCATGCCGGCTGCGGCCGGCTGCCCAGGCGCCTGGTACAGCGTCGGGCGGGTCAACTACAGCCGGCGCGATTCGCGCATCACCGACTCCATCGTCGGCTTCGAGTACGACGCCGGCTGCTGGATCGGGCGGGTCGTGGCCGAGCGGCTCTCGACCGGCCGCAGCGAAGCCACCACGCGGCTGCTGCTCCAGCTCGAACTCGTCGGCCTCTCGCGCCTGGGCTCCAATCCGCTCAAGGCGCTGAGGGAGAATATCCCCGGCTACCGACTGCTGCGCGAGGATGCCAGCACCGTGGCACCGGCGTTCTCCAACCCTTGATCTCCCTCTATTTTCGGTTTCTCGCCATGACATCGACCTTTCGTTCGCTCGCCCGCTCGTGCGGTGCCGGCTTGTTGTTGTGCTGCGCGGGCCTGGGCCTCGTTGCGCAGCCGGCGGCGGCGCAAGCCCGGGGCGGCACGGCGCCGCGCTCGGCCGACTACATCGTGGCCGTGGTCAACCAGGAACTGGTCACGAATGCCGAGGTGCAGCAGCGCCTGGCCAGCATGCGGCGCGAGGCGGCGCAAAGTGGCGGGCAGCTCCCGCCCGAAGCCGAGTTGCGCCGCCAGGTGCTCGACTCGATGATCGACGAGCGCGCCCAGCTCAGCTCGGCGCGCGACGCCGGCTTGCGCATCGAAGAGTCCGAGATCGACCGCACCGCCGCGACCGTGGCCACGCAAAACCGCATCAGCCCGGCCGAGTTGCGCCAGCGCCTTGAGCGCGAAGGCATCGACTACGCGCGCTTTCGCAGCAACCTCAAGGAGCAGTTGTTGCTCGAGCGGGTTCGTGAGCGTGAGGTGCGCAGTCGCATCAAGGTGAGCGACGTCGAGGTCGACGCCTTGCTTGCTTCACGGGCCAGCGGCATGGCGCCGGTCGAATACAACGTCGCGCAAGTGCTTGTCGCAGTGCCCGACGCGGCGAGCGAATCCGAGCTCGCTGCGGGACGCGCGCTGGCCGAGTCGGTGTTGGCGCGGGCGCGTGCCGGCGAAGACTTCGCCAAGCTGGTGGCCGAATTCTCCAACGGCCCCAAAGACCAGGACGGCGCGCTCGGCCTGCGCACGATCGACCGGCTGCCGGACCTGTTCGTCCCGGTCGTGCGCGATTTGAAAACGGGCGCCGTCGCGCCCCAGCTCCAGCGCTCGGGGGCCGGCTTTCACGTGCTCAAGTTGGTGGAGCGTCGCGAAGGCGGCATGCTGGTGGCGCAGACGCGCGCCCGGCACATCTTGCTGCGCCCCTCGGCGCAGCTCAGCCAGCAGGCGGCCATTGCCCGCCTGGCCGGGTTCAAGCGACAGATCGAGTCGGGCGAGGCCAATTTTGCACAGCTTGCGCGCGACAACTCCGAAGACGGCAGCGCGACCCAGGGTGGCGAGCTGGGGTGGGCCGTGCCGGGCCAGTTCGTGGCCGAGTTCGAGGACGCCATGAAGGCGCTCGCGCCCAACCAGATTTCCGCGCCACTGGTGTCGCGCTTTGGCGTGCACCTCCTCCAGGTGCTCGAGCGGCGCAATGTGCCGGTCGATCGCAAGCAGCAGCGCGAGGCGGCGCGCAACATGCTGCGCGAACAGAAGTTCGATGCGGCCTACAGCGACTGGGCGCGCGAGGTTCGATCGCGCGCGTATGTGGAAATGCGCGAGCCGCCAGGGTGATGACGACCCCCCGTCTCGCGGGTACGCGAGACGACCCCCCGAGGGGGTGCGGGCGCGCTTGGGAGCGGCCCGGCGCTGCGCCCGCGGGGCGCTCCGGACGCTGTTGCGCTGGGCCGGCGAGGCGATCCCCCCCGAGGAGGTGCGGGCGCGCTTGGGAGCGACCCGGCGCTGCGCCCGCGGGGACGTTCGGGACGCTGTTGCGCTGGGCCGGCATGCGCCAAGCCGCTGGCCGCGCCATTCGCTTGCCCTGTTCCGGCACCGACGACTCCAACGCTCTGCGATGAAACACATCGCCCGCAAGCGCTTCGGGCAGCACTTCCTGACCGATGGCCACGTGATCGACGCCATTGTCGCCGCCATCGACCCGCGGCCGGGCGAGGCGCTGGTTGAAATCGGGCCGGGGCTCGGCGCGCTCACCGGCCCGTTGGTGGCGCGCTGCGGACGGCTGATGGTGATCGAACTCGACCGCGATTTGGCGCGTCGTTTGCGCGCGCAAAGTGCGCTGCAGGTGATCGAAGCCGACGTGCTGGATGTCGACTTCGCGGCATTGGCGGACGCCGCAACCAGCAAGCTGCGCATCGTCGGCAACCTGCCCTACAACATCTCCACGCCGATCCTGTTTCACTTGCTCGGCGTGGCCGCCCTGGTGACCGACCAGCACTTCATGCTGCAGCGCGAAGTGGTGCAGCGCATGGCGGCCGACCCGGGCGGCAAGGACTACGGGCGCCTGTCGGTCATGCTGCAGTGGCGCTACCAAATCGATTCGGTGCTCGACGTGCCGCCCCAAGCCTTCGAGCCGCCGCCGCGGGTGGAGTCGGCCGTGGTGCGTATGCGGCCGCATGCGGCCGTGCCGGGCGTCGATGCAGCCCTGCTCGCCGATCTGGTGAGGGTGGCATTTTCCCAGCGCCGAAAGCTACTGCGCCACACCCTCGGGCGCTGGCTGGAAGCGCGCGGCCATTGCGGTGCTTTCGACACCCAGCGACGCGCCGAAGAAGTGCCGGTGGCCGAGTACGTGGCGCTCGCCTGTGCCGCCAGCGAGGAACAAGCGCGCACATGACAACGGGCCCAAAGGGGCCCGTTGTCTGCAAGCGGCCGCCACGCGGGCGCGGCTTGGGCTTAGGCGGCGACCCGCCAGCCGGCCGTGTCGAAGGCGCTGCTCATGGGTGGCAACGCGACCGTGATGACGCCGGCAACGCTTTTCACCGGTTTGGCTTCGTTCTGGGCTTCCATCCCCCGCTCTCCCTGCCCGATGTCCGGGGAGCGGGCTACTGAAAAGAATAGAAGCATCGGAACGGTATCTTGCGTTCCCCC
Source organism: Methylibium sp. (assembly GCA_031420735.1). Classification (GTDB taxonomy): domain Bacteria; phylum Pseudomonadota; class Gammaproteobacteria; order Burkholderiales; family Burkholderiaceae_C; genus Methylibium. Next base: position 2,451 of record JANONH010000380.1, on the reverse strand, counting down.
CAATAGTCTGCAGCGTCGCGGAAGACGACGAGCAATTGCTCGCGCGACTCCCGGTCGAACTTCGGGTTGTCGGGTAACTGTTCGAGCACCACGATGAAGCCTGGCTGTTTGCCCGACTTGTGGACCATGTCGGTCAGGCAGTCGAACAGCGCATCGAGGTTTTTCCCGAAGTGCAGCGGGAAGGTAAAGGCTTCGGCGATCGACTCGAGCACTTCCTGCTTGGACTGGGCACTGGCCAGGCTGGCATACAGGAAGTGCTGGTCGAGGTCCCGCGCAGCCGATTGCAGGTCCTCCACGCGAAATGCGCGGATCGCCTGCACGATGTTGGGACGAACGGTCTGAAGCGGCATCATGGTCGGGATCCCCCTCGGTCCTTGTTGATGGTCGGGCTCACTGCGCGATGAGGCGGAAGCTCGCGTAGTGATCGTCGGTGTAGTAGCAGGCATCGGCTGAGGTGGCCACGAAGCCGCCACAGACAATGCGCCTAGCCCCCCGATCGCGGGATTTCGGCGTGAATACCGTGTATTCGCGGTAATACGCACGCACTTGGCGCGGAAGCAAGCGTTCGCGGTTGCCGAACACCTTGCCGTCTTGTTCGTAATTCTTTGCACCGCCTTCACGGATTTGACGGTGGGTTTCCTGCGCTTCGATCGGCAATGCCGAGAGCGCGACGACGACCGTGGCAGGATTTGGCTCCCTTGCTGCAACACCTGGCCCGGTGAACGAGGCGCCAAACACTGCTGCAGCAAGAAAGAACGCCGAAAACCGCCGACCGGGTTTCCGGTATGACCGACCGGTGAGAAACACGGGTAATCCCTGAAATTTGAACGCCGAATGTTAGCTAAACGGCGACAAAAGCTCAAGGCTTTGCCTCAAATTTCAGCAGACGTTGCGGGTATTTGTCGGCCCGAATGCATGCCAGCGTCTTTGCCAGGGCCGGCACGAAGCGCGCGCGGTGTGCCCGGCTCGCCCGGCAACGGCCCGAAGCGCGCGGTGTGCGGAGCTCGCCCGGCAACGGCGCGCTTAGCGCAAGGCGTTGATGTCGGCCACCGTGAGTGCCGTGAGGTTGACGATGCGCCGCACGGTTGCAGAGGGTGTGAGGATGTGCACCGGTTTGGCCGCACCGAGCAGCACCGGGCCGATTGCGATGCCACCGCCGGCCGCGGTCTTGAGCAGGTTGTAGGAGATGTTGGCAGCGTCGATATTTGGCAGCACCAAGAGGTTGGCCTCGCCAAAGAGGCTGCTGTCGGGGATTTGCTGGCTGCGCTGCGACGGGTCGAGCGCGGTGTCGCCGTGCATTTCACCGTCCACCTCCAGCCATGGCGCCTGCTCGCGCACCAAGGCGAGCGCTTCGCGCATCTTGAGCGCCGAGGGATGGTTGCTCGAGCCGAAGTTCGAATGGCTCAGCAGGGCCGCTTTGGGCACCATGCCGAAGCGCTTCATTTCCTCGGCCGCCATGATGGTGATTTCGGCCAACTGGGCCGCGCTCGGGTCGTAGTTGACGTGGGTGTCGACCAGCATGATCTGGCGCCCGGGCAGGATCAGGCCGTTCATGCAGGCATAGGTCTTGACGCCCGGGCGCAGGCCGATCACCTGGTCGACGAACTGCAGGTGGGTCGCGGTCGTGCCCCAGGTGCCGCACAGCATGCCGTCCACCTCGCCTTTGTGCAGCAGCATCGTGCCGATGAGCGTGAGGCGGCGGCGCATTTCGATCTTGGCGAACTGTTGGGTGACGCCGCGGCGCGCCATGAGCGCGTGATAGGTCTGCCAGTAATCGCGGTAGCGGTGGTCGTGTTCGGTGTTGACAACGTCGTAGTCGCGCCCGGCCTCCAGGCGCAGCCCGAAGCGCAGGCAGCGCTGGGCGATGACGGCCGGACGCCCGATCAGCGTGGGCCGCGCCAGGTTTTCGTCGATCACCACCTGCACGGCGCGCAGCACGCGCTCCTCTTCACCCTCGCAGAACACCACCCGCTTGGCGACAGCGCGCTTGGCGATGTTGAAGATGGGCTTCATCATCGTGCCCGAGGCGTAGACGAATGCCTGCAGCCGGTCGCGGTAGGCATCGAAATCCTCGATCGGACGCGAGGCCACGCCCGATTCCGCGGCCGCCCGTGCCACGGCCGGCGCGATGCGCATCATCAGGCGTGGATCGAAGGGCTTGGGGATGAGGTACTCCGGCCCGAAGGACAGCGTCACGCCGGCATAGGCTGCTGCCACCACCTCACTCTGCTCGGCTTCCGCCAGCTCGGCGATGGCGTGGACCGCGGCGATCTCCATCGCATCGGTGATGGTGGTCGCGCCGCAGTCGAGCGCGCCACGAAAAATGTAGGGGAAACACAGGACGTTGTTGACCTGGTTGGGGTAGTCGGTGCGGCCGGTGGCCATGATCGCGTCGCCGCGCACCGCCAGCACGTCTTCGGGCAGGATTTCCGGGTTGGGGTTGGCCAGGGC
>JANONH010000379.1:0-4292 GCA_031420735.1 Methylibium sp. | reverse complement strand
CTTGCCGGCCCGCTTGCCGAGGGGCCGCAACCGCCGAACGCGAGCGTGCCGGCGGCAGCCAGAGCGAGCAGCGCGGCTCGCCAGGCGCGCGGGTGAACAGGTCCGCTTGCCGAGGGGCCGCAGCCGCCGAACGCGAGCATGCCCGCGGCAGCCAGAGCGAGCAGCGCGGCTCGCCAGGCGCGCGGGTGAAAATTGCGCTCGGCGTCGTGGTGCTGCATGCGGTTCTGCATGCGGTGGTGCATGCGGTGGTGCATGCGGTAGTGCTCGCGGTAGTGCTCGCGGTGTTGCATGGGGTGTTGCTGGCGGAACTGAAGGGGGCGCTGCGTGCCGTGCTGTTCGCGGTGGCGACCGCAATGGTTCGCGTGCCACTCGCGATGCTGCATACAGTGTGGGTCGTGATGGTCCACGCGGTGCTGCTCGCGGTCGGTCGTGGCGTCAGCGTTCATGCCGTGGGGTCGGTGGAGGCGAGCGGTCGTTGGCGGCTTGCGGAAGTGCCGCTTGCGCGTCGCCTTGCGTGGAGAGTGCAGCGCTCCAACCACCGCCCACCGCCCGGTAGAGCGCGATCCAGGCGCCCAGGCGCTCGCGGTCGAGCGAGAGACGCGCGGTTTCGGCGCCGAGCAGGCTGCGGCGTGCGTCTTCGAGTTCAAACAGGCTGCCGAGTCCTCCTTTGTAGCGCGCCTCGGCGGCGTCGAACGACTGCTTGAAGCCTTCAACGGCGGTGCCGGCGTCGTCGCCGCGCTCGGCCGTGCTTTGCAGGGCAAGCAGCGCCTCCTCCACCTCGCGCACCGCGCGCCGCGCGCTGGCTTCGAAGGCCGCTGCGGCGGCGCTGTAGCGGGCGCGCGCGAAGTCGGCGTTGGCGTTGCGCCGGCCGCCGTCGAACAAGGGCACGGTCAGAGCAAGCGGCCCGATCGACCAGACCGTGCCCTCGCTCGAGAGGCCGGCGCCCGAGAGCCGTGTGCGGCCGACCGAGCCGCCGAGCGTGAGCTGCGGCAAGCGCTCGGCGTCGGCGGCGTCGATCTCGCGGCGCGTGGCGGCCACTTCGCGGGCGGCGGCGTCGAGGTCGGGCCGCTGCGCGAGCAGGGCGGCCGGCAGGCTCGCAACAGCCACCGGCGGTGCTGCCGTCATGTCGGCGCGCGCGGCGGCCAAGCGCTCGCGCAGCGCGGGCTCCGAGAGGCCGGTGAGCGCAACCAGGGCTTTTACGTGCTGCTCGCATTGCGCGCGCTGCTGGTGGTAGCGGCCGGCGGCGTCGGCCGCGCTCGCGCGGGCCAGGCCGGCGGCGGCGGGCGCCTGGAAGCCGGCGCCTGCGGCCAGCGCGGTCAGGCGCGCGGTCTCCTGGCGCGAGGCAAGGTCGCGTTCGAGCACGCCGCGCGTGCGCAGGCAGAAACGGTGGTCGCCGTAGCGCAGCGCCACCTCGGCGGCGACCGACACGCGCGCCTCGTGCCAGGCCGAGCGCGCGGCTTCGAGACGCTGCTCGGCGGCGTCTCGCCGGGCGCGCTGGGCGCCGAACAGGTCGATCTCCCATGCGGCTTGCGCACCGGCTTGGGAGCCGGTGTAGCTGAGCGAGCCGAAGCCGGGCTGCAGCTGGCGGCTGCGGGTCACGCTTGCGCTGGCGTCGACCGTCGGCAGCAGGCCGGCACCGACGGCGGTGCGCGCGTTCCGTGCATCGTCGATGCGCGAAACGGCGCTCGCGAGCGTGGGGCTCACGCCTTGCGCGGCTTCGATGAGCTGCACCAGCAGCGGGTCGTCGAACTGTTGCCACCAGTGCGCGAGCGCCGCCGGGTCGCCGCCGTGGGGCAGCGGCGCATACCAACCCTCGGGAAGCGGCGTGGTCTGTGCGGTCGCGGCCGGCGGCGGCGCGGCGTTATGGGCGCAGGCCGCGCACAACAGCGCCAGGCAGGCAGGCAGCAGGCGTCTCGAGGCAAGCCCTTGCAAGTGGCGGCTTAAAGTTCGGCGATCGGCGCGGCTCATCGCTCGGGGTCACGGGCTTGGGCGCGGCGCTGCTGCGGCCGGGGGAGCCGCAGGCTGCTGCGAGCCGGCTGCAGTTGCCGCGTGAGCAGGGCTCTGCGGCGGGGTGGCTGCCTCTGGCGCATGAGCACCCGGCTGCGCCGGTGCGTCTGCGGCCGCCGCAAGGGCCTCGCGCAGGCAACCGAGCACGGCCTGCGGCGCCTCGGCCATGAGCGCATGGCCGAACGGCAGGCGCACCACGCGCGCGGGGCGCAGCAGGTCGATCAGCGCTTGCGCTTGCCGCGGCGGCGTCATGCGGTCTTTGTCGCCGAGCAGCAGCGTGCTTGGGCAGCGCAGTCGCTCGGCTGCTGCGCCCAGGCCGTCGTAGCGGTCGCAGGCGGTGAAGTCGAGGTGGAACAGGTTGCCGTGGCCTGCCAGTGCATGCAGGGCCTGCATGCGGCGCATGAGTGCGCGGTTGCCGCCGTGCAGCCAACTGCCCGGCCCCGGCATGGAGGGCTTGGCCGCCAGGCTGCTGTGCGAGAAGGCGTTCACGCGGTCGATGGCGGCGAGCGGGTCGTCGAGCGCGGCCTGCAGCAGATCGGCCGACACCTTCATGGGGTAGGCGGTGGCGAGCATGACGAGCGCGGTGGCGCGCGTGCCCAGGCTCGCCGCGGCCTCCAGGGCCACCAGCGAGCCCATGCTGTGGCCGACCAGGGCGGCGCGCTCGACGCCGGCAGCGTCGAGCAGCGCCAGCACCCAGGCGCCGAGGCTCTGCACGTCGGGCAGGGCCGGGCCGGGGCTGCGGCCGTGGCCGGGCAGGTCGGGTGCGAGCACCGCATAGCCGTGGTGCGCGAGCCAGCGGCTTTGCAGCGCCCACACGCTGTGGTCGTGCAGCGCGCCGTGCAGCAGCACCACGGCCGGCAGGCCGGCGTCGAAGGGCTTGCCGCCGCTGTAGAAGTAGGCGTCGCGGCCGGCCACGCGCAGCTTCATGCGGCGGCCTTGCGGGCGAGCGCCAACGCGGTCTGCAGGTCGTCGATCAAATCGGCGGCGTCTTCCAGACCGATCGACAGCCGGATGGTGCCGGGCGTGATGCCGGCCAGCGCCAGCGCGGCGTCGTCCATGCGGAAATGCGTGGTCGATGCGGGGTGAATGACGAGCGAGCGGCAGTCGCCCACATTGGCCAGGTGCGAAAACAGGCGCAAGGCCTCGATGAAGGCCTGGCCCTGGCGGCGCGAGCCCGCGAGCGCGAAGCTGAACACCGCGCCCGCGCCGCGCGGCAACAGGCGCTCGGCGAGAGCGCGGTCGCGGTGCGTGGCAAGCTCCGGGTAGGCCACGCTCGCCACCATCGGGTGCGCCGCGAGAAAGGCCACCACCTTGCGCGTGTTCTCCACATGGCGCGCCATGCGCAGCGGCAGGGTCTCGATGCCTTGCAGCACCGTCCACGCCGTGTGCGGGCTCATCGAGGCGCCGAAGTCGCGCAGGCCTTCGCGGCGCGCGCGCAGCAAGAAGGCGCCGACCGTGCTTTCTTCGCTGAAGACCATGCCGTGAAAGCCGGCATAGGGTTCGGTCAGCTCGGCGAAATGGCCGTGGCGGGCGTGCGCGGCTTCCCAGTCGAAGGCGCCGCTGTCGACCAGCACCCCGCCGACCACGGTGCCGTGCCCGCACAGGAACTTGGTGGCCGAGTGGTAGACAAGGTCGGCGCCGTGCTCGAAGGGGCGCATGAGCCACGGCGTGGTGAGGGTGGAGTCGACCAGGAGCGGCAGGCCGTGCTCGTGCGCAAGCGCGCTCACGAGGGGAATGTCGAGCACGTCCAGGCCTGGGTTGCCGAGCGTTTCGCCGAACAACAGCTTGGTGTTGGGGCGGATCGCGGCGCGCCAGGCGTCGGGGTCGTGCGGCGCGACGAAGCTCGTCTCGATGCCGAAGCGCGCCAGCGTGTAGTGCAGCAGGTTGTGCGAGCCGCCGTAGAGCGCGGCGCTCGAGACGATGTGCGAGCCGGCACCGGCGAGCGTGGCAATGGCCAGGTGCAGCGCCGCCTGGCCGCTGGCGGTGGCAATGGCGCCGACGCCGCCTTCGAGGGCGGCCACGCGCTCCTCGAACACGGCGGTGGTGGGGTTGGAGATGCGCGAGTACACATGGCCCGCGCTCTCCATGTTGAACAGCGCTGCGGCATGCTCGGCGCTCTGGAACACGAACGAGGTGCTCAGGTAGAGCGGCACCGCGCGCGCGCCGGTGGCGGGGTCGGGGGCCGCGCCGGCATGCAGCGCCAGGGTGTCGAACGCGGGGTCCGTTGCGCCGGGCATGGGTGGTTTTTGCAGAGGTGAGGAGCGCAAATTGTGGGCTATATTGGC
>JANONH010000378.1:0-2426 GCA_031420735.1 Methylibium sp. | reverse complement strand
CGCGGTGCGCGCCTACCTGCTCGGGCTGCAGGCGCGCATCGTCCTGGCGCTCGAAGCCGAGGACGGCGGGCGCTTTCAGAGCGATGCCTGGGTGCGCGAACCCGGCGGCCCGCTCGAGGGCGAAGGCCTGTCGCGCCTCATCGAAGGCGGTGCCCTGCTCGAGCGCGGCGGCTGCAGCTTTTCGCATGTGCTGGGCCGTGCGCTGCCGCCTTCGGCCACGCAGCACCGCCCCGAACTGGCCGGTGCGCCGTTCGAGGCCATGGGCGTTTCGCTGGTGTTCCACCCGCAGAACCCCTACGTCCCCACGGTGCACATGAACGTGCGCATGCTCGCGGCGCACACCGCAGGCGGGCAGGTCGTCACCTGGTTCGGCGGCGGCATGGACCTGACGCCTTACTACGGCTTCGAAGAAGACGCCGCGCACTTCCACGCCACCTGCCGCGACGCCCTGGCGCCTTTTGGCGAAGACAAGTACCCGCGCTTCAAGCAATGGTGCGACGAGTACTTCTTCCTCAAGCACCGCAACGAGCCGCGCGGCATTGGCGGCGTGTTCTTCGACGACTTCGCCGAACTCGGCTTCGAGGGCAGCTTTGCGATGATGCGCGCGGTGGGCGACGCGCTGCTTGCGGCTTACCTGCCCATCGTGCAGCGCCGCCGCGCCACCCCCAGCGGCCAGCGCGAGCGCGACTTCCAGACCTACCGCCGCGGGCGCTACGTGGAATTCAACCTCGTGTGGGACCGCGGCACCTTGTTCGGCCTGCAGTCGGGCGGGCGCACCGAATCGATCCTGATGTCGATGCCGCCGGTGGTGACGTGGCGCTACGGCTGGAGCCCCGAGCCGGGGACCGAGGAGGCGCGGCTCTACACCGATTTCCTGCGGGCCAGGCCATGGGCTTGATGCGGTCCCGGCGCGTCTACCTTGCGCGCGTGCGCTGCATGCGGGCCGGCCTTGTGCGCGTGCGCTGCGCATGACCAGTGCCCTGCGCATCGGCCTGTTTGGCGGCAGCTTTGACCCGCCGCACGCCGCCCATCTGGCGCTGGCGCGCAGTGCGCTCGAGCACTTGCGCCTGCACACGCTGCGCTGGGTGCCGGCGGGCCAGCCCTGGCAGAAGAGCCGCGTGCTCGCCAGCGGCCTGCACCGCAGCGCCATGGTGCAGGCCGCCATCGCTGGCGAGCCGCGCTTCGTGCTCGACACGAGCGAACTCGAGCGCCCCGGCCCGAGCTACACCATCGACACCGTGCGCGCGCTGCAGGCCGAGCACTCGGGCGCGGCCTGCTTTTTGCTGCTCGGCCAGGACCAGTACGCACGCTTCTCGACCTGGCGCGAATGGCAGGAGTTGCTGCTGCGCGTGACGCTTGCCGTGGCGGTGCGCGAGGGCGTGGCGCCGACGCTTGCGCCCGAGGAAATGCGGACGCTTGCGCACCGTATCGTGCGCCTGCCGATGCAGCCCATCGAGGCTTCTTCCACTGCCATCCGCGCGCACCTCGCCGCAGGCGGTGCCGCGCATCAACTGGCGCCCGCCGTGGTGCCCACTGAAGTGGCGCGCTATATTGACCGCCACGGTCTCTACCGAAACCTCTCCAACCCGGAGCCCCCCAGGAGCTGAATGGACATCCGAAAACTGCAACGCGCCATCGTCGATGGCCTCGAGGACGTAAAAGCCCAAGACATCGCCGTGTTCGACACCGAGCACCTCACGCCGCTCTTCGAGCGCGTGATCGTCGCCTCGGGGACGAGCAATCGCCAGACCAAAGCCCTGGCGGCGAGTGTGCGCGATGCGGTCAAGTCCGGCGGCTTCTCCGTGCTGCGCACCGAGGGCGAGTCGAACGGCGAATGGATCATCGTCGACTGCGGCGCGGCCGTCGCGCACATCATGCAGCCCGACATCCGGCGCTACTACCACCTCGAGGAGCTGTGGGGCGAGAAGCCGGTGAAGATGAAGTTTGCCGTGCCGGGCACGCGGCTGGTGAAGGCTTCTGAAAACCAGGACGAAGACAAGGAGCCACCGCAGGCGGCCAGGAAAGTGGCGCGCAAGGGCACGGCAGGCAAACCCGTGACCAGCAAGCCGGTGACGGCCAAGAAGGCGGGCAAGGCAGCCGGCAGGACGTCGGCAAAGCCCGGCGCGAAAACCGCTGCGAACAGCGCCGTCAAGACCGCGCCGAAGACGGGTGTGAAAACCGCGACGAAAACCGGCGTGAAAACCGGCTTGAAAACTGGCGCAAAGACCGCGCCAAAAGCCAGCGCGAAGACCGTGCCGAAGGCGGCAGTGAAGAGCGCGCGCCCGGCCCCCAACGCGAGCACGGCCAGAGCTGCGGCCCGCAAGACCGAAGCCAAGCCAGCCCGCGCCCCTGCCGCAAAGCCCACTCGGGCCGCCGCGCCCGCTCGCCCGCGCGCTAGCTCGCAAGCGCCGTCGCTCGCTGCCCCC
>JANONH010000377.1:0-1800 GCA_031420735.1 Methylibium sp. | reverse complement strand
GCCACGCGGCGCCGTCCCTTGTCGGCGGCGCGCGAAAAAACGCCGCCTGGCAAGCACGGTCGTAGAGCAAGTGCGACTCGCAAACGCGAACGAAAATGGTGGCCGCGCGCTCGGTGCGCAGATCCAGTTGAACGCGGTAGGCCGTGGCGAGCGGCACGCGCTGGGTGAGCCCGTGCCGCCCGCCCAGGCTGGAGCGCGAACGCGGCCCGGCAATCCGCACATGGCCCGTTCCGTCAGGCGTGCCTTGCCACGTGGCGCTGCCGGAAAACTCGCCGCGCGGCGCAGAGCGGTCGTATTGGGCCGGCAGGCGGCCCAGGCCAAGGCCGAACAGCCAATCCGCGGGTCCGTTCAGCAAATCGATGCCGCGGCCCCAATGCGCGGTGCGGCTTTCGTAATCGGCCGCGTTGCGCGCCAGGCGCGAGCTCATGAACGAGTCCGGGCCGAGCATGACCACGGCCTCGAAGATCAGCGCCAACAGCAACAGGCCCGCCGCCAGGCTGCGTTGCCGGCGCACGGCGCGCGCACGCCAGCGCAGCCAGAACAGCGCGCCCAGAGCCACCAGCGCCAGGGCCGCCGCGCCGTAGCCCCAACCGTCGAGCACCAGGCCCAGCAGCAGGGCGGCGCCGACCACGTAGGCCAATGCGCGCGCAGCCGGCCACCAGCGCTGGCCGCCAGTCATCGGCAGTTGCAGGCCCAGCACCAGGAGCGTCGTGGCCACGCCCAGGTAGGCACCGCGAGAGAACGTCGTCATGGCCGCATAGGCCCAGAGCAGGGCGAACGAGGCCGCCGCCAGCCAGACCCACTTCGCACGCGCGGCCCACAGCCCCCAGGCCACGAAAGGAGTGGCCAACACCACATAGGCGTCGATCGCCGCGCCGCCGACATGCATCTCCCAAAACAGACCCACAGTGCGGTAGTTCGCCCGCAGGTTGAACAATCCCGGGAGGGCCGCGCGCTCCCAGAGCGCCGCAAGGGTCAGCACACCCGCGCCGAACACCATGCCCAGCGCGAAGCGGCGGAAAGCGCGCCGACTGTCGGCTCGCCACTCCATGCCGAGCAGCGGCAACAGCAACAAGGCATGAAGCGCGCTCTTGCCCACGCGCAGGCTGTTCAGCGGCTCGGCGTAGCCCTGGTACCAGGCCAGGTCCCAGCCGCCGGCATCGGCGATGCCGCGTTGCAAGCCCAGCAGGGTGACCGCGGCGACAGTCAACGCGGGCCAGTGGGTGAGAGGCTTCGACAAGCTCAGCCCGAACGGATTCTCGGACGGATTCTCGGACGGGTTGTCCGGCGGGTTGTGCGCTGCGCTTGCCAGGCGCGCATAACCGCCGGCCACGCTGGCCAGCACGAACAGGTCGAACTCCTCAATCCCGATCCAGCCCGTCCAGGGCGAAAAATTCAGTGCCGGCAGGCAGGCAGGCAATGCGAACAGCCAGGCGCCGGGGAAGCGATAGGCGATGAGCATCCAGGCCGCGAGCCCCGCCGCGATGGCTGCCGGCCAGAGCGGGTGGTGCGCGGCGAGGAAAACCGACGTCGCGGCCGCCATTGCGGCGGCCGCCGCCCAAACCAGGCTCATCGCAGCAAAAGGACGGGCGTTTTCCGGCATTCGTCTCGGGGGCGCAAAAGACTGCGGGCAAGTGTAGGTCGGGCGTTTTCGCGCCTTTACGCCTTCGTGCTTTCGTGCAATCCGCCCGCATGAGATGCTCTGCCCCATGCCCATCGGATCTCATACTCCCCGCCGCCGCCGCAGCGCGAAATGGTGGGCCGGCGGCTTGTTCCTGGCCGCCGCGATGGCCGTCGGCC
>JANONH010000376.1:0-1573 GCA_031420735.1 Methylibium sp. | reverse complement strand
AGCTTGTTGAGCAGGTCGCCGGCGGCTTCGTTGACGTGCAGCATGCGCGGCACGGTGCGCCCGCGGCTGGCCTGCGCGGCGAGCATGAGCGGGGCGAGCGCCGGGTCGCGCGCGGCGTCGAAGGTGTAGGCCAGGGCGTTGATGCCAGGTTGCAGGGCGCGCTCGTCGGCCACCGACTCGACGCGCCGGCCGTCGAGGTAGACGGTGGGCTTGTAGCGCCGCAGCGACTCGCGGTAATCGTCACCCGACATCGTGGGCGTGGCGGGCAGCAAATGGCTGGCGGCGGGGGGAGGCAGTGAGGCATTCATCGGCGGGTTTCCAGGGGAGCGATCGGGTGCGGGAGCAGGGGTCGCATCGCAACCCTCGGCTGGCGGTGCGACCTTATTCGATTCTTCGGGCCGGCGTACATTTCTTGCCTTGGACCCTGTAGCCGCGGCGGCGCTGGCGCGCAGTGCGCGGCGTCGCACCGAGGACGGCCGCATGACCCACCCAACCCCGAGCCAGCCCCACGCCGAGCGCATGGACGCCGCACGCAGCGTGTTGCTGCTGGTCGACTACCAGCAGCGCCTCCTGCCGGCCATCTTCGAGGGCGAGCGTGTGCTCGCGCACGCACTGCTGCTGGCCCGCACCGCGCGCGAACTCGGTGTGCCGGTGCTCGGCACCGAGCAGAACCCGGCCGGGCTCGGCCCCACGGCGCCGCTGCTGCGCGAACGCTGCGAACAGACGCTGTCCAAGATGCACTTCGACGCCTGTGCCGACGGGCTGGACGCCTGGCTCGTGCAAGCCGCGCCGGGCCGAAGCGACGTCGTCATGGCCGGCTGCGAGGCGCATGTCTGCCTGCTGCAAACGGCGCTCGGCCTCTTGCGCGCCGGGCGCCACGTGTGGGTCGACAGCCGCGCCTCGGGCTCGCGCTCGCCGCTGGACCAAGCGCTGGCCATGGAACGCCTTGCGCGCGCCGGGGCCACCATCGTGAGCACCGAGATGGTCGTCTTCGAATGGCTGCATCATTGCCGCCACGAACGCTTTAAGTCGGTGCTTGCCGAGCTCAAGCGGACCGCAGAATAAGGCGCCGTCGGGCCGCGGGCCCGACAAGGCGCGAGACACGCAACGAGGAACGGAGACTCCCCATGGATTACGCCAGCTTCTACCGCCGCTCGATCGACGAGCCCGAGGCCTTCTGGGCCGAGCAGGCCAAGCTGATCGACTGGCATCGCCCCTACGACTTGGTGCTCGACAACAGCCGCCCGCCGTTTTCGCGCTGGTTCGTGGGCGGCACCTCCAACCTCTGCCACAACGCGGTCGACCGCCACCTGGCTGCGCGTGGCGAGCAGAACGCGCTCATCTACGTCTCCACCGAGGTCGATGTCGAGCGCGCCTACAGCTTCAAGGAACTGCACGCCGAAGTGCAGCGCATGGCCGCCATCCTGCTGGGGCTGGGCGTCAAGCAGGGCGACCGCGTGCTCATCTACATGCCCATGATCCCCGAGGCGGCGTTTGCCATGCTGGCCTGCGCGCGCATCGGCGCCATCCATTCGGTGGTGTTCGGCGGCTTTGCCAGCGTGAGCCTGGCCAC
>JANONH010000375.1:0-8909 GCA_031420735.1 Methylibium sp. | reverse complement strand
TTCTGGCCACCCATGTCCTTGCAGGTGCCCTTGGCGACGTATTTCCATTCGCCGGCGGCCTTGCTGTCCTTGGCCTGGCCGGCGCAGGAATGCGAGCCGGAGAGGTTGGCGCAGTCGTTCTTGCCGGCTTCGGCGATGCCGTAGCATTTTTCCTTGCCGCTGTCTTGCGCGGTCGCGGTGCCGACGAGGCCCAGGGCGAGGATGGCGGCAAGAGCCGACGAGGCGATGATTGATTGGGTCATGAAATGCTCCTGAAGAAAGTTTGAAGAAAAAGGCTTGCCGCCGAAGATGCGACCTGCATGGGTCGCGCGGGCAGCCCGATCCTTACATACACTGCCGCCAATTGCCGCGCCGGTCGACGCCAGCCGCATGAGAGCGACGCACACCACCCAGTGCCACCCGACCTACACCGATGACCGATCCTGCGCTTGCGCTCGTGCTCGAGACCGTGCGGCCCCAACTGTTGCGCTTTGCGCGGCTGCAGTTGCGCAACGACGCCTGGGCGGAAGACGCGGTCTCTGAGACCCTGCTGGCGGCACTCGAGAAGCCGGAGAGCTTTGCGGGTCGCGCCCAGCCGAAAACCTGGCTGATCGGCATCTTGAAGCACAAGCTGGTCGACCAATTGCGCCGGCACACGCGCGAATGCTCGCTCACGCGCGACGACGACGAAGCCGACGCCGCCCTCGAGGAGCTGATGTTCGACGCCAGCGGCCACTTTCGCCAAGCGCCGGCCGAATGGGGCGACCCGCAGGCGCAGCTCGGTCAGGCGCAGTTCATGGAGGTGCTGGACGCCTGTGTCGAGAAGATGCCGGCGCAACTCGGCCGCGTGTTCCTGATGCGCGAATGGCTTGAACTCGACACGCACGACATCTGTAAGGAACTGGCGATCACGCCGACCCACCTGTGGGTCATCTTGCACCGCGCCCGGCTGCGTCTGCGCGAGTGCCTGCAGATCCAATGGTTTGGCGCGCCGGCAGCGACGCGCCAAACCGCTCCCGATCGCGCCTCCCCCTCGCGCAAGGCCCGCCGATGAAATTCACCCTGCTGCGCCTTACTTGCAAGGAAAGCACCCTTCTCACCTCGCGGCGGCTGGACGGCCCTTTGTCCATGGGCGAGCGCATCGCGTTGCGCCTGCACCTCGCAGTCTGCAAGGCCTGCCCCGCGTTCGACCGGCAGATGCAGACCCTGCGTCAGGCGATGGGGCAGTGGCGCTCTTACATGGAACGCGATGACGGCTCGCCGTAGCCGCCGCCACCGGGCGTCTCGATCACGAACACGTCGCCCACACCCATCAGGGCCGAACCGAGGTGGCCAAGCGCCTCGATGCGGCCATCGCTGCGCTCGATGCGGTTGAGGCCGAGCGCCCCCGCAGCCCCGCCGGCCAGGCCGAAAGCCGGGTGGACGCGGCCATTGGACAAGATCGCCGCTGTCATCGGCTCGAGAAAGCGCAGCCGCCGAACGCCGCCGTCGCCGCCGCACCAGCGCCCCACGCCGCCCGAGCCCGGGCGGATTTCGTAGCTTTCCAGGCGCACCGGGAAGCGCCATTCCAGCACCTCGGGGTCGGTCAGCCGCGAGTTGGTCATGTGGGTCTGCACCACGCTCGTGCCGTGAAAGCCGCCGACGGCGTGGCCAGCCTCGTCTCGCAGCGCGCCAGCGCCGCTGCCGCCGGCGATGGTTTCGTAATACTGGTGGCGCGCGTTGCCGAAGGTGAAGTTGTTCATCGTGCATTGGCTCGCGGCCATCAGACCGAGCGCGCCGTAGAGCGCATTGGTCACGCACATCGAGGTTTCCACGTTGCCGGCCACCACCGCGCCCGGCGCGCGCGGGTCGAGCATGGAGCCTTCCGGCACGACCACCTTCAGCGGCTTCAGGCAGCCGGCATTGAGCGGGATGTCCTGGCCCACGAGCGTGCGAAAGACGTAGAGCACGGCGGCCATCGTCACCGCCTTGGGCGCGTTGAAGTTGCTGGACAACTGCGCGCTGCTGCCGGTGAAGTCGATGGTGGCGCTGCGCTCGCGCGCATCGACCGTCACGCGCACTTCGATGCGCGCACCGTTGTCCAGCAGCAGCGTGAAGGCGCCGTCCTCGAGCGCCGTGATGGCGCGGCGCACGCTTTCTTCGGCGTTGTCTTGCACGTGGCCCATATAGGCACGCACCGTGGCCAGGCCCGCTTGGGCCACCAGCGCGCGCAACTCCGCCGCGCCTTTCTCGTTGGCGGCGATCTGCGCACGCAGGTCGGCCAGGTTCTGCTGCGGATTGCGTGCGGGGTGCGGGCCGGCGGTTAGCGCGGCGAGCAAGGCGTCTTCGCGCAGCACGCCTTGCGTCACCAGCAAGAAGTTGTCGAACAGCACGCCTTCCTCGGCGATGGTGGTCGAAAACGGCGGCATGGAGCCCGGCGTGATGCCGCCGACGTCGGCATGGTGGCCGCGCGAAGCGACGTAGAACGCCGCTTGCTGCGCGGCGCCGGCAGGCCCCAGGAAAACCGGTGTCACCACCGTGATGTCGGGCAGGTGCGTGCCGCCGTGGTAGGGGTCGTTGAGCATGAACACGTCACCGGGCGCGAGGCCCGGGTTGCGCGCGATCACGGTCTGGATCGACTCGCCCATCGAGCCCAGGTGCACCGGCATGTGCGGCGCGTTGGCGATCAACTGGCCTTGGCCGTCGAACAGGGCGCACGAGAAATCCAGCCGCTCCTTGATGTTGACCGAGTGCGCCGTGTTTTGCAGCGTGAGCCCCATCTGTTCGGCGATGTTCATGAACAGGTTGTTGAAGAGTTCGAGCCGGACCGGGTCGACCGCGGTGCCCAGAGCCGCGCCGCGCACGAGCGGCGTTGCGCGCGTGAGTTCGAGTGCGCCGCCGCTGCAGAGCACGGCTTGCCAACCGGGCTCGACCACGGTGGTGGCGTTGCGCTCGGCAATCACCGCCGGGCCACGGAGCGTGGCGCCCGCGGTGAGCGCTTCGCGCCAATACAGGCCGGCTTCGAGCCAGGCCGGCGCAGCGTCGCCGCCCGCGCCACCGCCGTACATGGCCACGCGCTCCTGCGGCTCGGGTTGGTGGGCCGGGGCCGCGTCGGCGGCGCATTCGGCCAGCGCCACGCCGGCCCCCACGGCTTCCATCGAAACCGCCTCGATCACCAGCGGCTTGCCGGGCATGAGGAAGGCATAGCGCTGGCGGTAGGCCGCCTCGAAGCCGGCGCGCACCGCGGCTTCGTCGCCGAAGGGCAGCACCAGGGCGGTGTCGGTGCCCTCGTAGCGCAAGTGGATGCGCGGGCGCAGGCGGATGCGCTCGCCCGGCACGCCCTGAGCGAGGACTTCGGCGCGCGCCGCTTGGCCGAGCAGGCCGAGCTGCCGGGCGGCGTTGGCGAGTCCTTCGGGGTCGAGCCGGCATTCGAGCGCCGCTTCGCGCAGCGCGCCCTGGTCGGCCAGGCCCATGCCATAGGCCGAAAGCACGCCGGCCAGCGGGTGGATGAAGATGCGCGACATGCCCAGAGCGTCGGCCACCAGGCAGGCGTGCTGCCCGCCGGCACCGCCAAAGCACTGCAGCGTGTAGTCGCCGACATCGTGGCCGCGGGCCACCGAAATGCGCTTGATGGCGTTGGCCATGTTGGCCACGGCGACCTCGATGGCACCGGCGGCCACCGCCTCGGCGCTGGTGGCCACGCCGCTGGCGGCGCTCATGTTGCGCGCCAGTGCGGCGAACAGGGCGCGCACCCGGTCGCGGTCGAGCGGCTCGTCGCCCGCCGGGCCGAACACCTGCGGAAAATGCGCCGGCTGCAGCTTGCCGAGCATGAGGTTGGCGTCGGTGACGGTGAGCGGCCCGCCGCGGCGGTAGCAGGCCGGGCCGGGGTCGGCGCCGGCCGATTCGGGGCCCACTCGCAGCCGCGCGCCGTCAAAGCGCAGGACCGAGCCGCCGCCCGCGGCCACGGTGTGGATGCTCATCATCGGGCTCCTGATGCGCACGCCGGCCACCTGCGTCTCGAAAGCGCGCTCGTAGTCGCCGCCGTCGCTGCCGGCAAAGTGCGAGACGTCGGTCGAGGTGCCGCCCATGTCGAAGCCGATCAGGCGGCGGTGGCCGGCGGCGAGCGCCGTGCGCACCATGCCCACGATGCCGCCGGCCGGGCCCGACAGGATGGCGTCCTTGCCCTGAAATGCGGCGGCGCCGGCCAGGGCGCCGGAGCTCTGCATGAAGTAGAGCGGCACGCCCGGCAGCTCGGCCGCAACACGCTCGACGTAGCGCCGCAAGATCGGCGACAGGTAGGCGTCGACCACCGTGGTGTCGCCGCGCGCCACCAGCTTCATGAGCGGGCTCACTTCGTGCGACACCGACACCTGCGTGAAGCCCACCTCGCGCGCCAGGCGCGCCGCCTCGGCCTCGTGCTGCGGGTAGCGCCAGCCGTGCATGAAGACAATGGCGCAGGCCCGCAGGCCCGCACCGTAGGCGGCGAGCAGGCGCTCGCGCAGCGCCGCTCGATCCAGCGTTTGCAGCACCACGCCGTCGGCACCGACGCGCTCGCTCGCCTCGACCACGCGCGCGTACAAGGACTCGGGCAGCACGATCTCGCGCTCGAACAGGCGCGGCCTGGCCTGGTAGGCGATGCGCAGCGCGTCGCGAAAGCCGCGCGTCGTGACCAGCAGCACCGGCTCGCCTTTGCGCTCGAGCAGCGCGTTGGTGGCCACGGTGGTGCCCATCTTGACGGCTTCCACGCGCCCGGCCGGCACCGGCTCGTGCGGCGCGATACCGAGCAATTGCCGGATGCCGGCCACGGCCGCGTCGCCGTAGCGGGCCGGGTTGTCGCTGAGCAGCTTGGCGGTGTGAAGCCGGCCATCGGGCGCACGGCCGATCACATCGGTGAAGGTGCCACCGCGGTCGACCCAGAACTGCCAGCGTGTCGTCGGCTCCATCGTGTGCTTTGCCCGGTACTTGGGTTTGAAATGCGGGCGTTGCGGGCCCGGCGTCAGGCTTTTCGCGCCGACGGCAATAGCATAGTTGCTGCCGACTCGCCGCTATTTCGGCGCCGGTCTGCGGCACGCAAAAGCCGCCTCGAAACCCGCGAGACCAAAATGAACGACAACCTCTCACCCGAGTTCGCAAGTGATTTTTTCGACAACGCCGAAGCCGGCCACAAGGCGCGCCACGCCGGCTTCCGCTGGCCAACGCCGCCTTACGCGGCCTACCCCGCCGGCAGCGAGCAGACGCAGGCCCAGGCCTGCACGATCGAAGGCCTCAACGGCAAGCTGGTGAGCGGGCGTCTCATGATGTTCGCGCCGCAAGAAGAGCTCGCGAGCGTGCAGTTGCCACCGGCGCGCACCACGGTGGCGCTGCACTTCGGCCAATTCCGCGCCCTGGTGCTGACCGAGCCGCTCGCCCCGATGGCGGCCAGCCCCGCCGACCCGCATGCCGACATGCTCGAGCACCGGCCGCAAAGTCGTTACCGCTTGCAGCTCAGCAACGGCACCGTGCTGCAAGGGCAGACCATCGGCCACGTCGAAGAGCCGTTCGGCATCTTTCTGTTCCCGCCGCACGGCGAGGCAGGCGCCGTGACCCGCATGTTCGTGCCGCAGGTCATGATCCTCGACGGCGAGGTCGGGCCGCGCGTGGAAGACGTGCTGCTCGAAAGCGACACCGTCAGCTCCGATCTGGTCGACGAGGCCTCGAGCGTTCAGCGGCAACTGCGCTCGCAGAAACTCGGCGACATTCTCATCAACCGCCACATCGTGACGCCCGAACAACTGCTCGGCGCCGTGGTGCAGCAGGGCCGCATGCCCCTGGTGCGCATCGGCGAGGCGCTCACGACGATGGGCCTGATCGACCAGCACCAACTCGACGAAGCGCTGGAGCAGCAGAGCCTGGACCGCACCGTCCCGATCGGCGAAGTGCTGGTGCGCCTGGGTCGCATCACGCGGGTGGACTTGCAGAACGCCCTGGCCCGCAAGATGGGCTACCCGATGGTCGACGTGGCCGCTTTTCCGGCCGAGGTCGAGGCGCTGCGCAAGCTGCCCTTCGCCACCGCCGAGCGGCTGAGCGCGCTGCCGCTGATGCTGCGCGACACGACGCTGGTGGTGGCTCTGGAAGACCCGTCGCGGCGTTCCGCGCTCGAGGAGATCGAGTTCGCCAGCGAGTGCAAGGTGGCGCCGGTGCTGGCGCAGCGCGGCCAGATCGATGCCGCCTTGCGCGAGGCCTACGGGCGCCTTGGGTCCAACGTCGGCGCCCTCGGTTCGCTGCACGACGCGGGCGGCTTCGACCTCTCGAGCACCCACTCGAGCAAGTTGCTGGAGAACCTGGAGCGCGAAGACCTCGACTTCCAGAAGCGCGACGCCGGCGAGCGGCAGATCGAGCAGAGCGACAACTCGCTGGTGCGGCTCATCCACACCATGATCGTCGAGGCCTTCAACGAAGGCGTGAGCGACATCCACATCGAGAACTACCCCGGCAAGGACAAACTGCGCATCCGCTTTCGCAAGGACGGCCTGCTGCGGCCCTACCTCGAACTGCCGCACACCTACCGCAACGCCATCCTCGGGCGCATCAAGGTCATGTGCGACCTCGACATCTCGGAGAAGCGCAAGCCGCAGGACGGCAAGATCAACTTCGCCAAGTTCTCGCCGTCGCACCGCATCGAATTGCGCGTGGCCACCATCCCCACCAACAACGGCCTTGAAGACGTGGTGATGCGGCTGTTGGTCTCGGCGCGCCCGGTGCCGCTCGAGCGGCTGGGCTTGAACGCGCGCCACCTCGGCCTGCTCAAGGCCGCCATGGAGCGGCCTTACGGGCTCATCCTGTGCGTGGGCCCGACCGGCTCGGGCAAGACCACCACGCTGCACTCGGCGCTGGGCCACATCAACGTGCCCGAACGCAAGATCTGGACCGCTGAAGATCCGATCGAGATCACGCAGCCGGGCCTGCGCCAAGTGCAGGTCAACCCGAAGATCGAGTGGAGTTTTGCCAAGGCGCTGCGCGCGTTCCTGCGCGCCGACCCGGACGTGATCATGGTCGGCGAAGTGCGCGACGCCGAGACCGCACGCATCGCCATCGAGGCCTCGCTCACCGGCCACTTGGTGCACTCGACCCTGCACACCAACAACGCCACCGAGACCGTGACGCGCCTGCTCGACATGGGCATGGACCCGTTCAACTTTGCCGACTCGCTGCTGCTGGTGGTGGCCCAGCGCCTGGTACGCCGGCTCTGCGTGGAGTGCCGCAGCAGCCGCGCCATGAGCCGCGCCGAAACCGACGAACTGCTCGACGACTACCTCTTCGTGCGCCAACCCGCGCAAGCGCCCCTCGCGCGCGCCGCACTGCAGGCCGACTGGCTGGGCCGTTTCGCCAGCAACGGACGGCTGCTCCATTACGCCTGCCGCGGCTGCAAGGCCTGCGGCAACACCGGCTACCGCGGCCGGCTCGGCATCCACGAACTCATGCCGGTCTCGCGCGAACTGCGCCGCCTGATCCAGACCGGCGCACGCGCCGCCGAGCTGCAACAAACCGCGCTGGGCGAAGGCATGGCGACCTTGCGCCAAGACGGCATCGAGAAGGTGTTGCAGGGTTTCACCTCGATCGACGAGGTGAGGGCCACGAGCAACGTCTGAAGATGCGCCGGGCGCGGCAGGTGTGCGCCGCCGTGTGCGCCGCCGCTAAGCCGGCACCAGAAAGTCGCGGCTGATGCCCGCGCCCAGGTCGCCCACGCGGTCGAGAAACTGGGTGAGGAAGGCGTGCAGGCCGGTGGCGAGGATCTCGTCGATGCGGCCATAGGCGAGGTCGGCGTTGATGCGCCCGGCGCGGCGCAGGGTCGCCTCGCTTTGCGAGTTGGCGACGCGCCCGAGGTTGGCCACCACCTCGTGCATGCAAGCCGCCAGCGAGCGCGGCATGTCGGCACGCAGGATCAGCAGCTCGGCCACTTTTTCGGGTCGGATGACGTTGCGGTAGACCTTGCGGTAGACCTCGAAGCCGGAAACCGAGCGCAGGATGGCGCTCCAGTAGTAGAAGTCGACCTCGAGCGGCTCGCCCCGCGGGCTGCCCTGGGCACCGAAGAAGTCGGCGTCGGCGGCGTGGAACTTCACGTCGAGCAGGCGCGCGGTGTTGTCGGCTCGCTCGAGAAAAGTGCCCAATCGCAGGAAGTGGAAGCTCTCGTCTTGCAGCATGGTGCCGAAGGTCACGCCGCGCAGCAGATGCGAGCGGAACTTGACCCATTCGAAGAGCTCGCAGGGGTCGCGCTGCCAGGCCTTGACGGCGAGCAGCTGCTTGAATTCGAGCCAGGTGCGGTTGGCGGTTTCCCACACCTCGGTGGTGAGGGTGCCGCGCACCGCGCGCGCGTTCTCGCGCGCTGCGCTGAGGCAGGAATGGATGCTCGAGGGGTTGCTGTCGTCTTGCACCATGAAGTCGAGCACTTCGCGCGGCGTGACGGCGTTATAGCGCCGCTCGTAGTCCGGCAGCAGCTCGCTGATGCTCAGCAGGCCGCGCCAGCCCTGCTCGGCCGCCTCGCGCGACTGCGGCAGCATGGCGGTCTGGTAGTTCACATCGAGCATGCGCGCGGTGTTCTCGGCCCGCTCGGTGTAGCGGGCCATCCAGTACAGGTGGTCGGCGGTTCTGGAAAGCATGTTGCGCTAAGCCTCGAGGACCCAGGTGTCCTTGGTGCCGCCGCCCTGCGAGGAGTTGACGACGAGCGAGCCGTCCTGCAGGGCCACGCGCGTGAGGCCGCCTGGAACCGTCTGCACGGTCTTGCCCGAAAGCACGAAGGGGCGCAGGTCGATGTGGCGCGGTGCGATGCCGGCGTCGACATAGGTCGGGCAGGTCGACAGCGCCAGCGTCGGCTGCGCGACGTAGTTGTTCGGGTTGGCCAGAAGCTGCGCCCGAAAGGCTTCGATCTGCGCGCGGCTGGCGGCGGGCCCGACCAGCATGCCGTAGCCGCCGGC
>JANONH010000374.1:0-2085 GCA_031420735.1 Methylibium sp. | reverse complement strand
CACCATGAAACGCAACCGGCCCGACCCGGTCCCCGTGCTCGTCCTCGGCCGCCTGGCCATCCACAAGGACCACCACCTCGAGGGCATCGGCACGGCGCTGCTGAACGACGCCATCCGGCGCGCGATCCAGGCCGCCGACATTGCCGGCGTTACCGCGCTGCTGGTGCACGCTATCTCGGAACAAGCTCGACGCTTTTACCTGTCGCGCGGCTTCACCGAGTCGCCCATCAGGCCCATGACCTTGTGCCTGATGCTGGCCACGGTTGAACAGGAATTGCGCGAGCCTTAGCCATGTTGATGCCGAGGCCGGGGGTTGCTGACGCCGCCAGACTTCGAGCGCGGCAATCACCCCGGAACTGGCACCAGACTGGCACCAACTCGAAAGCGACCGAACGTTGTTGGTATTCGCTATCGCAAAAAACACCAGCCAAACTGGTAGGCCGTGTTGGACTTGAACCAACGACCAAAGGATTATGAGTCCTCTGCTCTAACCAACTGAGCTAACGGCCCGAGCGACGGATTCTAAAAGGCGCTCGGGCTCGGGCTGGGCCCAGCGCCGCGCTCTTTGCGGCGCCAGCCCAGGTGGCGCTACTTCTGGCTCAGGGCCTGCGTCACCAGGCGCGAGGTGATGTCGACGATCTGGATCATGCGGTCGTAGGCCATGCGGGTGGGGCCGATGACGCCGACGGTGCCGACCACTTGGCCGTCCACTTCATAGGGTGCCGAGACGACCGACAGCTCCTCGAAGGGCACCACCTTGCTCTCGCCGCCGATGTAGATGCGCACGCCCGGTGCGCGGCTGCTCACGTCGAGCAGCCGCATGAGTTCGGTCTTCTGCTCGAACAGGCCGAACAGCTTGCGCAGCGAGCCCATGTCGGCCGACAGGTCCTGCACCGTGAGCAGGTTGCGTTCGCCGGAGATGACGACCTGGTCGCCCTGCTCCTCGCTCGCCGCGGCGCCCAACTGCACGGCGGCCTGCATCAGCATGGCAATCTCGCCGCGCAGGGCGTCGATCTCGGTCTTCAGGCGCTCGCGCACCGTCTCCATGGCGAGGCCGGAGTAATGGCTGTTGAGGTAGTTGCTGGCTTCGATCAGCTCGCTCTGGGCGTGGTCGCGCGCGGTAAAGACCACGCGGTTTTGCACGTCGCCGTCGGGCGCCACCAGGATGACGAGCACGCGCTTCTCGCCCAGGCGCAAGAACTCGATGTGATGAAAGACGCTGCTCTTCCTCGGCGCCGTGACCACGCCCACGAATTGCGACAGCTTCGAGAGCACCTGCGCGGCATGCGCGATCACGCGCTGCGGCTGGTCGGCTTGCAGTTGCTCGTGCATGGCGCGCATGCCGGGCTCGGGCTGGCTCAGGTCGACCGGGCGGGCGGTCAGCATGGTGTCCACGAAGAGGCGGTAGCCGCGCGCGGTGGGCACGCGCCCGGCGCTGGTGTGGGGGCTGGCGATGAGGCCCAGCTCTTCCAGGTCGGCCATCACGTTGCGGATGGTGGCCGGGCTCAGCTCCAGGCCCGAAGCGCGCGACAAGGTGCGCGAGCCCACCGGCTGGCCTTCGGCGATGTAGCGCTCGACCAGCGTTTTGAGCAATGACTTGGCACGGTCGTCCAGCATGTGCTTGCGATTGTAGGTGGCGGGTTTTGCCGCGCGGGCCCTGGCCGCGCCTGCGGCTTTGCCCGTGCCGTGGCGGGCAGGCCCTGTGGTGTAATTTATTCACCATGGCGAGCCGCTTCCGTCACGCTGCCCTGTTGGGCAAGTACCAGGCGCCGGGCAGCCGTTCGGTGTTGGAGAGCGTCGCCGAATTCCTGGCCGGCCAGGGCCTGGATGTTTCACTCGACAGCGCCACCGCCGACGCCACCGGCATCACCGATTACCCCGCGCTAGAGGCCGCCGCGATTGGCGCGCAGTGCGACCTGGCGGTGGTGGTCGGCGGCGACGGCACCATGCTCGCCACGGCGCGCGCGCTGGCGCGCCACGGCCTGCCGCTGGTGGGCATCAACCAGGGGCGCCTTGGGTTCATGACCGACATCTCGCTGGCCGAAATGCCCGAGACGCTCGCGCCCATGATCGCCGGCGAATACG
>JANONH010000373.1:0-1932 GCA_031420735.1 Methylibium sp. | reverse complement strand
AACTCACCGACCACCAGGGCTTCAAACATCTCAGCCTGCAGTTCGACGACGAGCACCTGGTCGGCTGCAACAGCATCGGCTGGACCGAGCACGTCGGCGTGATGCGCGGCCTGGTCGAAGGCAAGATCAAGCTCGGCGAATGGCGCGCACGCCTGCTGGCCGATCCGACGCGTCTTGCCGAAGCCTACATCGCCCAGGGTCAGGCCCAGGAAAAGTGGTCGCAGACCGAGGCCCGGGCGCGTTAAGGGAGAACTCGATGCACACTGCGAGCTTGGCAGCCAAGCCCAACCCCACGCGCACGCTGGTGAAGATCTCGTTCAAGCTCTACGCCACGCTCACCGACTATCTGCCCGCCGAAGCACGCCGGGGCAACCGAGTGGAGTTGGAAGTTGCGCCCGACGCCACCATCATGGACGTCATCGCGCCCTATGGGCTGCCGATGAAGCTGGTGCACCTCGTGCTCATCAACGGCCACTACATTGCGCCCGCCGACCGTGCCAAGCGCACCTTCGAGCCAGGCGACGTGCTGGCCATCTGGCCGCCGGTCGCCGGCGGCTGAGGCGGCGGCGAGCCCGATGCAGGCCTTTTACTTAGAAGCCTTCGAGCGCGACATGGGCTGCACCGAGTCCGAGTGGCTCGGCTGGCTGCCCGGCGCCTGCGGCGAGCATGCTCTGGCGGTGGCAGACGGAGCGGCGCGGGTGACCATCGACGCCGGCAGTCTGAGCCTGCACTGGACGGTGCTGCCGGCGCGACAGATCGCGCTCATGCGCATGCCGCGTTTGGGCGTGAACTTCCGCTTCAAGGGCCTGGACGAAGCCCCCAGGCAGCGCTTCATGCGGCGCTTCGACCTCTACATGCAACGCGGCGGCGGCTGAACGGGGGCGCAGCATGCGCGGCCTTGCGAGCGACGCAGGCAGCCGCCGCCCGCCACCCGCTTCACGCCTCACGCCTCACGCGTACTTCAGCTCCGTGGCCTTGCCGTGGAACACGCGGTACGAGAACACGGTGTAGGCGGCGATCGCCGGCACCGAGATGCAGACGCCGAACAGGATGACTTTCAGTGCTGCGGGGCTGCTGGCGGCCTGCCACACCGTGAGGCGGTCGATGACGACGAAGGGGTAGATGCTGTAGGCCAGGCCGACGAAGCCGAGGATGAACATGCCCACGAGCAGCACGAAGGGCAACCAGCAAAGCGGGCCGCGCACGATGGGGCGAAACAGCAGCAGCCGCACCGAACCCAGCGCCACGGCGGTCATTGCCGGGATCACCATGAGCGCGATGATCGCCGGCAGCGAAAACCAGCGGTCGCGCACCGTCTGGCTGATCCAGGGTGTGGCAATGGAGATCAGCACCATGCCCACCACCACCGGCCACCAGGCCAGGCGCGCCCAGTGGATGGCTTTCTCCTGCAGCGGCCCTTCGCATTTCATGATGAGCCAGCAGGCGCCGAGCAACACGTAGGCCGCGGGCAGCGCCAGCGCGATGGCGCCGGCGAAGACCGGGTAGTTCCAGCCGGTGCCGAAGCCGCTGATGTAGCGCCCGAGCATCCAGCCTTGCGAGACCGAGGCCAGCATGGAGCCGGCGAAGAAAAGCCGGTCCCACATGGGCTTTCTGGCGGCCTTGGCCTTGACGCGAAAGTCAAAGGCCACGCCGCGCAGCGTCAGGCCCACCAGCATCAGCGCCACCGGCAGGTAGAGCTCGCCGAGCACCAGCCCGTGCGCCTTGGGAAACGCCACCAGCAAGATGCCGATGCCCAGCACGAGCCAGGTTTCGTTGGCGTCCCAGAACGGGCCGATGGAGGCGATGAGCGTGTCTTTCTCGGTCTCGCTCGCGCGCGGCATGAGCATGCCCACGCCCAGGTCGTAGCCGTCGCTCACCACGTAGACAAGCATCGCAAAGCCCATCAGGGCCATAAAAATCACGGGCAGCGCT
>JANONH010000372.1:0-1868 GCA_031420735.1 Methylibium sp. | reverse complement strand
CCAGGGCGACGCCCGCTTCGAGCCGATCGGCCGCCTGATCCGCGAGTGGCAGCCCGCCGCGCTGGTGGTCGGCGTGCCGGTTCACCCCGACGGCGCGCCGCACGACAACACCCTGCGGGCGCGCCGTTTCGCGCGCCAACTGCACGGCCGCTTCAAGCTGCCGGTGCACGAGGTTGACGTGCGCTACTCCACCACCGAGGCCCTGTCGCAGGGCGCGCACGACGCCGACGCCGCAGCGGCGGCAATCTTGCTCGAACAATATTTCCGGGAGCAGGCATGAGAGCCAATTGGCTTGCCGGTGATTGTGGGGCGTCGTGCGCGCCCGAAGCTGGGCTCGCTCCCGCTCGGCGGCGCAGCGCGTAGCGGGAAGGGTGCCGCAATGACCACGCTGCGCCTGGATGCAGAAGCGCTGTACGGCGACCTGCTGGCGCGCGTGCGCCCGCTGGTGCGCCTCGAGGCCGGCCGAGCCACGGCGCTGGTGGGCATCTGGTCGGGCGGCGCCTGGCTCGCCGAGCGCCTGCAGCGCGACCTCGGCTTGCCAGGTCCCCACGGCGTGATCTCGAGCGCCCTGCACCGTGACGACTTCGGCTCGCGCGGCCTGGCCGCCACCCGCGACGCGACGGCGCTGCCGTTCGACATCAACGGCCGCCACATCCTGCTCATCGACGACGTCCTCTACACCGGGCGCACCACGCGCGCGGTCATCAACGAGCTGTTCGATTTCGGGCGCCCGGCCAGCGTCACCCTGGCGGTGCTGGTGGACCGCGGTGGCCGTGAGCTGCCGATCGAGCCGGCCGTCTCGGCCGCGCGCGTGGTGCTGCCCGCCAGCCAGCGACTGGCCCTCACGCGCGGCGCCGACGGCCGCTTCGACTTCGACATCGAAGAGCTCGCGAACTGAGCACGC
Organism: Methylibium sp.; assembly: GCA_031420735.1. Lineage (GTDB taxonomy): Bacteria > Pseudomonadota > Gammaproteobacteria > Burkholderiales > Burkholderiaceae_C > Methylibium. The sequence goes on along the minus strand of JANONH010000372.1, from coordinate 964 downwards.
CATGGTGTCCCGGCGCAACCCGCAGCTCAATTCGCACGGCGAGTTGATTCATTTGCTCAGCATCGAGGGCTTGCCCAAGGCGGTGCTTGAGCACATCCTCGACACCGCGGGCACTTTCTTGAGCGTCAACGACCGCGAGGTCAAGAAGGTGCCGTTGCTGCGCGGCAAGAGCGTCTTCAACCTGTTCTTCGAGAACAGCACGCGCACCCGCACCACCTTCGAGATCGCCGCCAAGCGGCTGTCGGCCGACGTCATCAACCTCGACATCGCGCGCAGTTCCACCGCCAAAGGCGAGTCGCTGCTCGACACCATCGCCAACCTCTCGGCCATGCACGCCGACATGTTTGTCGTGCGCCATGCCGAAAGCGGCGCGCCCTACCTCATCGCCCAGCACGTGGCACCGCATGTGCACGTGGTCAATGCCGGCGACGGGCGCCACGCGCACCCGACCCAGGGCCTGCTCGACATGTACACGATCCGCCAGTACAAAAAAGACTTCAGCGGCCTGGTGGTGGCCATCGTCGGCGACATCGTCCATTCGCGCGTGGCCCGCTCCGACATCCATGCCCTCACCACGCTTGGCGCGGCCGAAGTGCGGGTCGTCGGCCCGCGCACGCTGGTGCCGGCCGACCTCGAGGACATGGGCGTGCGGGTCTGCCACGACATGGCCGAGGGCCTGAAGGACGCCGACGTGGTGATCACCTTGCGCCTGCAGAACGAGCGCATGAGCGGCGCTCTGCTGCCCAGCGCAAACGAATACTTCAAGAGCTTCGGCCTCACCGAGGAGCGCCTCGCGCTGGCCCGCCCCGACGCCATCGTCATGCATCCGGGCCCGATCAACCGCGGTGTCGAGATCGACTCCGCCGTCGCCGACGGCAAGCAGAGCGTGATCCTGCCGCAGGTCACCTACGGCATCGCGGTGCGCATGGCCGTCATGTCCATCCTCGCCGGTAACGACGCTTGA
>JANONH010000371.1:0-26013 GCA_031420735.1 Methylibium sp. | reverse complement strand
GGTGAGGCCAAGCGCCTGGACGCTGCCCAGTTCCTTGACCTGCAGGTCGCCGCTGCGGCGCGCGACTTCGGCGCGCACGCTCACTGCGGGGTCGCTTTGCACACTGAGCCGGGCGCCGACCAGTAGGTCGCCGCGCCAGCCGAAGTCGGCCTGGAATCGCTGCAGCAGCGGGGCTGCGAGCAATGGCTCGACCTCGGCCTCGAGTCGCAGACGCGCGGCGGCTTCGCCCTGCCGCTCCCAGCTCAGCTCGCTCCAGCGCAATATGGCGCCCAGCACCTGCGCGCTGCCGGCTTGAACGCGCATCCGCAAGGCGCTTGCACCCTGCTGCAATTCCAGCGCGATTTCTCTCGCAACCAACAGCGGCAAATGCGGCGCGCCGTCGCCCACCGCGCGCACCGCGGCAGCCGTCTTGGTCGCCATGCCCGAGACGGCGCTCCCGCCCGACCCGACTGCAGCGGCAGGCTCGAGCCGGAGTTCGCCGATGCGCGCCAGCCAGCGGTTGGCGGTGCCGTCGCGGCCGGCTTGCCATTGCCCGAGCAGGCCGGCGCTCAGTTGCAGCGGCGCCGGCTCGCTGCCGGGCGCTGTGTCAGTCGGCTGCGGCTGGCGCAGTGCCGCGTCGAGGGTGATCCGGTGCTCGGCCAGGCTGCCCTCAGCCTGCAGCGAGGCACGGGGCACCGAGAGGCCCACCGTGCGCAGGCCGGCCAGCCGCAACCGGCCTTGCACGGCTGCCGTCTCCCAGGCGGCGTTGGCGGCTTCGCCGCGTCCGGGCAGGGTCGCGTTCCACTCGGCGCTGGCTTCGTCGAGCTGGCTCTCGGCCCACCGCAGGCCAGCGAGGTCGGCGCTGCCGCGCGTGGCCAATGCGCCGGCGGCCGCGCCACCGAACAGCCAGGCGCCGAGCGGGCCTTCGGCCTGCGCTGCGATGCGTGCCCGCCCGGCAAGCCGGCCTTGGCCCAGGGCATCGGCAAGCGGCGCGAGCTGCGCGAGCGAGGGCGCGTCGAGCTCGAGGGCGAACCGCTCCTCAATCGCCCCGCCCGCAGCGCCAAGTGCGCGCGCGTGCACTTGGGCGGAAAGCTTGGCCGTGTTGTCGGCGGCGCGCGCGCTCGCCTTGGCGCTCAAGCGGCCCTGGCCGTCGGCCTCGGCGTCGAGCGATAAAGCGATCGGCTGGCCGGCCAGCATGCTCTGGCTCAGTTGCACGGCCAGCGTGCCGCGCAACGAGGCCAGGAGTGCCGCGACGCTCTGCGCGCCGCCGGCTGCACCTGCTTTGAGTTGGGCGCTGCCGCTCAGGGCGTTGCGGCTTTGCCGCCAAGTGGCCGTGGGCTCGCCGGGTAACCACTTCGATGGGTCGAAGCCGGTGAGCCGCAATGTCGCCTGCGTCTCCCAGCGCTCTGCCGTGCGCTCGACCCGCGCCTTGCCGTCCAGGCGGGCCGTGCCAGCGCGCGCGTCGAGCGCGTCGATCACTGCCCGGCCCGGCGTGGCGCTGCCGCGCAGCGCGAACTGCACGCGCTCGCGCAGCGGGCGCGGGGCGCGAGCGCGTGTTGCGCCGAGTAGCGCGCCCTCGAGCTGCGCATCGAAGTCGACCTGGCCGAAGGCCGCAGGCGCTGCGGCCGAGGCGCTCGTTGCGACGGCATCGTGTGGCGCGTGCCGCAGGTCGACGCGCCCGCTCAGGCGCAGCGGCGGCGCGCGGCTGTCGAGGCGCTCGAGCCGCAGCTCGGCCAGCGCCAGGCGCAGCTCGGCAGCCTGCCCGTCGATGCGGCCGCTGGCCTCGACGCTGCCGGCTGGCGCATCGGCGTCGCCTTGCAGATCGAGCAGCGCCTGCTCGATCCGCCAGACGCTCCCGCTTCCGCTTGCACGCACAGAGGCGGTGCCAAGCGGCAGGCGGCCCTGGTCCCAGCGGCCCGGTGCGGCATTGGTCGCCTGCAGTCGAACGAGCAGGGGCTGCGTCGCATCGAGCTGAACCACCAGGTTGCCGCTGAGCTCGGTGGTGGGGGCCGGCACGACGCCGAAGGGGGCGAGCAGCCGCTTCAGGTCGAGCGCCGCAAACGTGGTGTCCAGGCGCGACAAGGGCAGGGCCTCGAAGGGCGTGAGCCGCGCGGACGCCTCGGCGCGCTGCGCGTTCATGCCCAGCGACAGAGAGGCGTCGAGCTGGGCAAGCGGGCCCGAAAGCGCGAGGTCGAGCGCCACATCGCGGGCCCAGGGCAAAGGCAGCGCCGCATCGGCGAGCGGGTCGGGTCGTAGCGCGAGTTGTGCCTGCGTGGCCATCGGCGCGGCCGCATCGACCTGGGCCCGTCCGGCCAGGCGCATGCCGCGCCAGCGCAGCGACAGCGCCTCCACACGGTGCACTGCGCCGGCCTCGAGCCGCGCCTCCAAGGCTTCGAGCGGGGCGGGAAGGCCGGCGAGATGAAGCTCGTCGATGCGCAAGTGCTCGAGCTTGGCCGCCACCGGCAGGCGCAGATGCTCGGGCGGTGTGGCCCGCGCGGCGGGCTTGTCGGCCGCACCGAACTCCACCGCGACGCGGCCAGCGGTCAGCGCCCGAGCGCTCACCTGAACAAAAGGGGCCTCGAGACGCCAGCCGCCGAGCGCGAGCCCGTCGAGGCTCAGCGAGTCGATCGACACGCTGGTCTGGCCCAGGCGCAGGCTCGCGCGATCCAGCGTGAGCGGTGCTGCGCCGCCGAGCAGGGCGCCGCGCGGCAGGCTGAGCACGACGCCGGGCATGCGCTCTGCGAGCACCGCCAGCCACCAGCGCGTGCCGCGCTCGGTGTGCAAGGACTGCCAGGCGACCGCAAGCGCGGCGAGCGCTGCGAGCACCAACACGACGGGCAGCATCAGCAGGCCGATGACGAGCTTGCGCCCGCGGTGCGAGCGCGGGGAGTGCGGCGTGGGGGCAGCGGCCGATTCGTCGCGCGGGCGCTTCATCAGAACGTCACGCCCACGCTGAAGTGCAGGCGCAGGGCGCTCACCGCCTGCCCGTAGGCGAGGTCGGCACGCAGCGGGCCGATGGGGCTGCGCCAGCGCACGCCCACGCCGTAACCGAAGGCGGGTTCGTACTCGTTCCAGCTCACCGCCGCATTGCCGGCGTCGACGAACAGCGCGCCGTAGAAGTCGCGCCAGCGCGGCGAGTCGCGCGAGAAGCGGCGCATCACCTCGACGCTGCCCGTGGCGAGCACCGGGCCACCGACCACGACGCCATCGCGCAGCGGGCCGAGCGTGCGAAAGCCGTAACCACGCACCGAGTCGTCGCCACCGGCGCGAAACAGCAGCGAATCGGGCACGCCCAGGGTCGGCCGCTTGACCACCTGCGCCACCTCGCCGCGCAGCTGCGCGATCCAGCCGCCGGCCAGCGGCTGGTAGACCAGCGCCTTCAGGTCGAGCCGCGCGAAGGGGCCGCGCTCGTTGTCGGCGTCGTAGGCGAAGCCGCCACCGGCCTGCGCGTCCAGCACCAGGCCGCGGGTGGGGAACACGAGGTTGTCGACGTCGCGCCGCACCCATTGCAGGTTGCCGAGCAAGGCGCGGTCGGTGCGGCGCGCGAGCGGTGTCTCGACCGTCGTGCGGTTGAACTCCGCATAAACCAGTCGGTCGATTCTTTGCGTGCTGCGCGCGCGTCCGGCGCGCAGGCTCTGCGTCTCGGTGACGGTGCCGCCGGTGTCGAGGTAGTCGGCCTTGGCGGCGAGCAGGTTGCGGTCGCCGCGCTCGAGCGGGTAGGTGAGCAGGTCCAGCGAGAGCTCGCGCTCCACCCGGCCCAGCTTGATGCGCGAGGTGGCCACCAAGTCGCGGCCAAAGGCCCGCCGGTGGCTGTGCTGCAAGCCCACACGGGCGCCGGTGTTGCTGGAGAAACCGATGCTCGCTTCGGCGGTCTGCAGGCTTTGCTCGCGCAGCCGCACCACGACGGCGGCGCGCTCGGCCTGTGCGGGGTCGAGGTCGAGTTCGACCGCCACGCCTTCGTAGAGCCCGACCTTCTGCAGGGCTTCCTGGTAATCGAGCAGCAGGCCTTGCGTGTAAACCTCGCCCGGCGCGAACGGAGAGACGTTGCGCGCCGCCTGCTCGGGCGTGCGGAGCAAGCCCTCGATGCGCACTGCGCCCAAGCGAAACAGCGGCCCACTGTCGACCACGACCGAGAGGCGCACCGTGTTGCGCTCGGCATCGACCTGGGCGCCCGTGCCGGTGAATGCGGCGGCGGCAAATCCGCGCGCCTGCAGTCTGGCCAGGAGCGCATTCTTGGCCGCCGCCCAGGCCGCCTGGCTGAACGGCGCGCCCTCGCGCAGCGCCCAGCGCGCCTGCAGCCGCTGCCAGCGGCGTTGCAGGTCGGCGTCACCGGCTTGCATCCCGGCGGTAAAGGGGCCCTGCATCTCGAGCTGCACGCGGCCCACGCGAGCCACCGGCCCGGGCTCGACGTGCAGGCGGATCGTCGGCGGCCCGGTCGGGCCGGCAGGCTCTTGCCACACCGCGACCCGGGCATTGAAATAGCCTTCGGGCTCCAGCAGGGTTTGTACCTGCGCGGGCGCCGCGGCCACGAGCCGGGCCACCTCGAGCGGCGAGATGTCTTCCTGTTCGCGAAAGCGCGCCAGGTCGAGATGGCGAACGAGCAGGTCGCGCAGCCGGCGCACCGCCCGGACCTCGAGCCGGTACGCCCCATTGGGCCCGGGCTCGAGCACCGTCACGCCGCCGTCGAACAGGGCCCGTTCGGGCGGCGCGTCGTCTTTGGCCGTGGCGTCCCGTGCGGCTGGCTCGGCGTCGAGTTCGGCGCTGCCAGGCCCAGCGTCTTCGCTGTCGTCTTGGCCACGAGCGGCACCGACGGCAAGAAGAAGAACCAGCACGCAAAGCGCCCGGGAGGAACGGCGGCGCGCGCAGCAGCAAACGACGTGCCGATTCACGCTTGGAGCGAACACTCGAAGCGCGGGTGTGACAGCGCGCGCACGCCCTGCAAAATAATGTTCACGGCAGCCCAGCCCGGCATGTTGTTCGGCGGCCCGATTGTGGTCCCGAGCCGCGAATTAGTTCACCGAAGGCCCATTGGAAAAACGTTGCGCGAGCCGCTTTGGAAGCGAGATCGTCGCTCGCAGCCCGCCCCATGAATCGCATGTTTCTTCCACGCACCGTTTGTACCGCGCTGTCGCTCTTGAGCGCAGCGTTTCCCGCCTCGGCCGACCTGCGGCCGGCTTGCCGCGTCGACCCCTTCGCCCTGGGGGCACCGCCCATGGAGCGTGAGGCGCTGCTGCGCCAGCCTTGCGGCAGCGACGAGTTGCTCAAGCTGCATGTCGAGCCGCTCAACCCGGCCTTGCCGCGCTCGGGGGTGGTCCGCGCCCGGGTCGACAACGTCGTCTCCGAGGGCGTTTTCCCCGGCCTGCTGGCCAGCGTGAAGCTGAGCTGGGCCGGACTCGGCGGCGAGCCGACCACCGGCCTGCGCACCGAGCGCACCTTGCTCGCCGCGGGTGGCCAGTTGCGCGTGAGCGAACACTGGTCGGTGCAGATGAACCTCGGCCGCGACCTCGTGAGCGATCACAACCGCGCCACTGCGGTCGGACTGTGGCGGCCGATCGAGCGCGGCGTGCTGTTCGCCGAATGGAGCGGCGCAAAGCACGACGCCGAGTCGCAGCGCGTGGGCGCACGCTGGTGGCTGATGCCGCGCCGGCTGGCGGTGGACGTCGATTCCCGCCACGACCAGCGCGGCTGGGACGCCTACCGGGTCTGGCTTACCTACAGCCTGCGGCCCTGAGCGCGCAGCGGCTCACTTGCCGAGCAAGCGCATCGCCGCTTCCAGACCCGGCAAGGTGAGTGCGAACATGCGTTGCTGCATCAACTGCGCGACGATCGAAATGCTCTGGCGGTAGGACCACACACCCTGCGGTTCGGGGTTGATCCAGGCGTAGCGCGGAAAGGCATGCGTGAGCCGCTGCAGCCATTCGGCGCCCGGCTCCTCGTTGTTGTACTCCACGCTGCCGCCGGGCTGCAGGATCTCGTAGGGGCTCATCGTCGCGTCGCCCACGAACAGCAGCTTGTAGTCGCGGTTGTACTTGTGGATCACGTCCCAGGTGGCGTGCTTCTCGGAGTGGCGCCGGTGGTTGTGCTTCCACACGAAGTCGTAGACGCAGTTGTGGAAGTAATAGAACTCCAGGTGCTTGAACTCGGTCTTGGCGGCGCTGAAAAGTTCTTCAACGCGGTGAACGTGCTCGTCCATCGAGCCGCCGACGTCCATGAGCAGCAGCATCTTCACCTTGTTGTGGCGCTCGGGAATCATCTTGATGTCGAGCATGCCGGCATGCGCGGCGGTGCTGTGGATGGTGTCGTCGAGGTCGAGCTCCAGGTCGTTGCCCTCGCGCGCGAAGCGGCGCAGGCGGCGCAGGGCGATTTTGATGTTGCGGGTGCCGAGCTCCAGGCTGCCGTCGTAGTCGCGGTAGGCGCGCTGCTCCCACACCTTGACGGCGCTCTTGTTGCCCCCGGCCCCGCCGATGCGGATGCCCTGCGGGTTGTAGCCGCCGTGGCCGAACGGCGAGGTGCCGCCCGTGCCGATCCATTTGCTGCCGCCTTCGTGGCGCTCTTTTTGCTCCTCGAAGCGCTGCTTGAGCGTCTGCATGAGTTCGTCCCAGCCCATGGCTTGGACGGCAGCCTTCTGCTCGGGGCTCAGCTCGCGCATAAGCATCTGGCGCAGCCAATCGAGCGGCACCTCGCGCGTGAAATCGGCGATGCTTTCCACGCCCTTGAAATAGGCGGCGAAGGCGCGGTCGAACTTGTCGAACAGCGTTTCGTCTTTGATGAGCGTGGTGCGGGCCAGGTAGTAGAACTGCTCCACCGAAGGCTCGATCACGCCGGCCTTCAGGCCTTCGAGCAGCAGCAGGTACTCCTTGATGGAGACCGGAAGTTTTGCACTGCGCAAGGCGTAGAAGAAGTCGATCAGCATGGGAGGGTGGCTTGCTCGCTTGCTTAGCGCGCAGGCGGGGTTGCATCGTCGTCAGCGGTTGCGGCTTTGCATGAACACGAGCTTCTCGAACAGGGCCACGTCCTGCTCGTTCTTGAGCAGCGCACCCACGAGAGGCGGAATGGCAACCTTGTCGTCCGGGCTGCGCAATGCCTCCAAGCCAATGTCTTCGGCCACCAGCAGTTTCAACCAGTCGAGCAGCTCGCTGGTGGAGGGTTTTTTCTTGAGGCCGGGCAGGCCGCGCACGTCGTAGAAGCTCTTGAGCGCCGCGGCGAGCAAGTCTTTCTTGAGGCCGGGGAAGTGCACGTCGACGATGCGCCGCATCGTCTCCGCTTCGGGAAACTTGATGTAGTGAAAAAAGCAGCGGCGCAAGAACGCGTCGGGGAGCTCCTTCTCGTTGTTCGAGGTGATGAAGACGAGGGGTCGGTGGCGCGCCTTCACCAGCTCGCGCGTCTCGTAGACGTAGAACTCCATGCGGTCGAGTTCGCGCAGCAGGTCGTTGGGAAACTCGATGTCGGCCTTGTCGATCTCGTCGATCAGCAGCGCCACCGGCTGCTCCGCGGTGAAGGCCTGCCACAGCACGCCCTTGACGATGTAGTTGCGGATGTCGCGCACGCGCTCGGTGCCTTCGATGCCGGCCAACTGGCTGTCGCGCAAGCGGCTCACCGCGTCGTATTCGTAGAGTCCCTGCTGGGCCTTGGTGGTGCTCTTGATATGCCATTGCAGCAAGGGCAGTTGCACGGCGCTGGCGACTTCTTCGGCCAGCATCGTCTTGCCGGTGCCCGGTTCGCCCTTGATGAGCAAGGGGCGCTGCAGGGTGATGGCGGCGTTGACCGCGAGCATCAGGTCGGGCGTGGCGACGTATTGGTCGGAGCCGTTGAATTTCATGGTTCGCGCCGCGGCGGCGGTATGTAGTCGCTGACCGAATCAGTATAGGGTGGCCCCTATACTGGCCGGCTAAATTCACCCCTTGCCGGACCATGAAGACACTGCTTCCCGCGATCATCGCGCTGTCGACCTTGTGCGCCGGCGCCAACGTGCAGGCCCAGGCCGCCAAGAGCGGCGACGCCGCTGCCGGCGCCAACAAGAACGCCATGTGCATCGGCTGCCATGCCATCACCGGCTACCAGGCAAGTTTTCCCGAGGTCCACAAAGTGCCGATGATTGCCGGGCAGAACGCCGCCTACATCGTCTCGGCGCTCACGGCCTACCAGAAGGGCGAGCGCAAGCACCCCTCCATGAAGGGCATCGCCGCTTCGCTCTCGGAACAAGACATGGCCGACTTGGCTGCCTTCTACCAAAGCGAAGGCGGCGCCCGCGCCGAACTGCCGGCCAAGCCCGCCAAGACGCCCAACGAGCAGGTCGCCGCCCTGTTGCAGAAAGGCGCTTGCGCCAGTTGCCATGGCGAGAATTTCAGCAAACCCATCGATCCGAGCTACCCCAAGCTTTCCGGGCAGCACGCCGACTATCTGCTCGTGGCGCTGAAGTCCTACAAGACCGAGAAGAACGCCAAGGTGGGGCGCAGCAACGCCATCATGGTGGCGCAGACCAAACCCTACACGAATGCCGAGTTAAAGGCGCTCTCGGGCTACCTCGCGTCGCTGCCGGGCGACCTGAAGACGGTGTCTCAGCCCAAGTTTCGCTAAGGCCCAGGGCCGCCTGCGCTTCGCGCGCGCTCTGGCCGTGGCCTCAAGCCGCCGCGCGCCGTTTTACGCAGTCCACGTAGGCCGCCCCGTCGGGCGGCAGTCCGCTGCGCTGCGAAGACCAGATCATCTCGCCCAGGCACTCCATCAAGGCGTGCTGCGCGGCATGGTGCGAGCCGAGCCTTTGGGCCAGCGTGGTGAACGCCTGCAGAATGCCGCGGGGCTGGTCGACGCTCAGTTGCTCGCTGATCGAGAGGTGCATCGACAGGTGCAGGAAGGGGTTGGTGCGACCCGCTTCCACCGGGTAATCCGCCGCGACCGCAGCCTCGGCGTCGGCCAGGTCGGCGTGGTACTCGGGATGCTCGGCGATCCAGTCGGCGGCGAGCGCCTCCATCGGTGTGAGCGGCTCGCGCGCGAGCCGTTTGCGTTCGGCTTCGCAAAAGAAAGACCGAACCTCATGCTGCGATGGTGTGAACATCGCGCAATTGTGGTGCGCCGACCCATCGCCCTGCTTAGGGTCCGTATTTGCCGCACATCCACCCCACTTTTCCCATGCACGACGGTCTTCGCTTGTTCGAACCATCGGCCAACGGGCTTCGCGCCGGTAGGCCCCGATGTGGCTGCGGCCCGGCCCACTGCGGCTGCAGCTGATGCCGTGGTCCGTGGCCGGCTGGCCGATCGTCGCCGAGCCGGCGTTTTACCTCGTCGCGGTGCCGGCGGTGCTGCTCATGGGCCTGGCCAAGAGCGGCTTCGGCGCGGGCTTCGGCGCGCTGGCCACGCCGCTGATGGCCGTGGCCATTCCGGTGCCCCAGGCAGCGGCCATCATGTTGCCGCTGCTGCTCGTGATGGATGCCTTCGGACTGGCCGCGCTCTGGCGCGAAGCCGACCGCGCCGTGCTCAAGCTGCTGTTGCCCGCCGGCTTGCTGGGCACGCTGTTCGGAACGCTCAGCTTTGGCATGCTGCCCACGGCCACGGTGGCCGGCATCGTCGGTGCGCTGACCCTGGTCTTTCTCGCGCAGCGCCTCTTTGCCAAGCCCCGCGCGGATGCACCCGCTCCCCCCCGATGGCTCGGCTGGCTGCTCGGGGCAGCTGCCGGCTACACCAGCTTCGTCGCGCACGCGGGTGGGCCGCCGGTCATGGCTTATCTGCTGCCGCTGCGGCTTCGCCCGATCGCCTTCACCGCCACCGCGGCGGTGTTCTTCGCGGCGATCAATGCGTCCAAGTGGCTGCCTTATGCCTGGCTCGGTTTGATCGATCTGCGCAACCTCGCCACCTCGCTGGTCCTCATGCCGCTGGCGCCCATCGGGGTCTGGGCCGGGCTGCAGTTGGCGCGGCGCATGCAAGCCACCTTGTTCTACCGGCTCGTTTCGCTGGGCATGTTCTTGACCGGCGTGAAGCTGCTGTGGGACGGCTGGCGCGGCTGAGAGCGGGCTGCCCGCCCGCGGCGTGCAACGCGGGGCGCTGCCGATTGTCAGACGGCGTGTTGGCGGTTAGGGTCTCAGCGCGTGCAGGCGTCATGCCTGCACGCCGCCCGACGCGAGCGCCAGCGGCTGTCGTCGTCGCGGCGCATGAGCGACAACCCACACAAGGCCAGCAATGAAGTCGGTGCGCCACCGCCGAGCGCCCGACATGCCATCGCTGCCGCCAGCACGGGAGCCGGGCGCCATGCGCGACCTCGGGGCTTCATGAGCGAGCCGAACCACAATCTCTACGCCGTGCTGCGAGCCGGCTTCCCGGCCGACCTGGACCGCACGGCGATCGAAACCGAAAGCGGCCTGATCTACACCTGGCGCGACCTGGAACGCGCCAGCGCCATGATCGCCAATTTGCTGGGCTCGCTCGATCTGCCGGCTGGAGCGCGCGTCGCGGTGCACACCGCCAAGTCGGTCGAGGCGCTGCTGCTCTACCTTGCCACGCTGCGCGCCGGCCTGGTCTATCTGCCGCTCAACAACGCCTACCAGGAAAGCGAGCTCGAGTATTTCATCGCCGACGCCGAGCCGAGCGTGGTGGTGTGCGCCTCACGCAGTTTTCCGTGGTTGAGCACGCTCGCGTTCAGGCATGGGGTCGGCCACGTTTTCACGCTCGACGACGACCGCAGCGGCTCCTTGTTGCGCCGCGCCGCGTTGCAAGCCGACCGCCACACGCTTGCCGAGCGCGCCGAGGGCGACCTTGCCGCGATCGTCTACACCTCCGGCACCACCGGGCGCAGCAAGGGCGCGATGCTCACCCACGGCAACCTCTCGAGCAACGCACTCACCCTGCAAGGCTTTTGGGATTGGCGAGCGCACGACGTGCTCATCCATGCGCTGCCCATCTTCCACGTGCACGGCCTGTTCGTCGCCATCCACGGCGCCTTGCTCAACGGCAGCACGATGTTGTGGCTCGACAAGTTCGAACCGCGCTCGGTGCTCGAACGCCTGCCGCGGGCGACCGTCTTCATGGGCGTGCCCACGCTCTACGTGCGCCTGCTTCAGGAGCCGGGGCTCAGCGAGGCGGCGTGCCGGCAGATGCGACTCTTCGTCTGCGGCTCCGCGCCGCTGCAGGTCGAGACCTTTACCCACTGGCAGCGGCGCACGGGCCACACCATCGTCGAGCGCTACGGCATGAGCGAAACCCTCATGCTCACATCCAACCCCTGCCGCCCCGAGCACGGGCAACGCCTTGCCGGCACGGTGGGGCGTGCCTTGCCCGGCGTGCAGGTACGCGTGGTCGGCGGCGCCGAGGTCGGCGACGTCGAAGTGCGTGGCCCCGGCGTCTTTTGCGGCTACTGGCGTCAACCGGAACGGACCGCGCAGGACTTCACCGCCGACGGCTGGTTCAAGACCGGCGATGTCGGGCGCTTCGACGCCCGGGGCCATCTCACCCTGGTCGGGCGCAGCAAAGACCTCGTCATCACCGGCGGCTACAACGTCTACCCGGCCGAGGTCGAGGCTTACCTGAACCGTTTGCCGGGCGTGGCCGAGTCGGCCGTCATCGGCGTCGCGCACGCCGATTTCGGCGAGGCCGTGGTGGCGGTGGTCGTGCCGCAGCCGGCAACGGCGCTCGATGAAGCCGGGCTGCTCGCTGCGCTCAAGGGACTCATCGCCGGCTTCAAGGTGCCAAAGCGCGTGGTCTTCGTCGCCGAACTTCCGCGCAACGCCATGGGCAAGGTCCAAAAAAACCGCTTGCGCGAACTGCACGCACGACTCTTGAGCCAATGAGGGTTCATGCCCCGCGTGCCCCGCGCTCCTTGCCCCGCGCGCGCAATGCCTTGGCCCGCGCGCGTTTCAGCGAGGCGGCGGCGCCTGCAAGCGCGACTGCGCCTCGACGGCCTCGAAGTAGCGTTGCGCGCAAAAGGCGATGGTCGAGATGAGGACGGTCGCGCCCACCGCGAGCGCGGCGATCACACCCAGGACGGCCAGCCATCCGGAAAACGACGCAGGCCGCTGCGGGTTGAAGCGCTGGTTCCACTTCTCGTCGGGCATGAGGCCGTACACGAGCGCCGAGAGCATGCCCGCGGTGATCGCCAGGCCGAGCCACGGAATGAGCAGCCACGCCAGGCGGTCGTCCTGCCCCAAAGTCAGCATGCGCGAGACGCCCCACGCGCCGATGAGCGTGGGCGGCCAGTGCGCCCATCCCCATCGGTCGTGCAGGCCGTGGAGATAGAAGCGGTGGGCCCCCAGGCTGCCAGCGGCGAACGCCAGCCAGGTGGCGAGCGTCTTCGATCGGGTCGTGCTCACGCAGTGGCCGGATCGAGCGGCGCCGCCGTGTTGACCGGCGCCGCCGTAGCCCCCAGGCCGAGGGGGCGCTGCAGGATCACCACGTCGAGCCAGCGGTCGAACTTCCAGCCGGCGGCGCGCATGACGCCCACTTGCGTGAAACCGAGCGCGCGGTGCACGCCGATGGATGCAAGGTTGTCGCAGTCGCCGACGAGCGCGAACATCTGGCGTGCGCCCAGCGCTTCACAGCGCGCGATCAACTCCGCGAGCAGCAGTCGTCCGATGCCGTGGCCCGTGGCCTCGGGCGCGAGGTAGATGGAATCTTCAAGCGCGAAGCGATAAGCCGGCCGCGGCCTGAAGTGGTTGGCATAAGCAAACCCCAGCACCCGCTCACCCCGCTCGGCCACGAGCCACGGCAGCCTCTTGCCGCAGACGTCGTCGCGGCGGCGCGCGACTTCTTCCGGCGAAGGCGCTTCAAGCTCGAAGGTGCCGCTGCCGTGCTCGACGCTCCAGGCATAGATTGCCGCGATGGCGGCGACATCGCGCGCTGCGCTGGGTCGCAGCAAAAGGGAGTCGCTTGAAGCCGGAGATGCTGGCATGCGCCCCGAGTTTATAATGCGCGGTTGTCGCAAAGCTTCGCTTTGCCGCAGGGTCAAGGTCAAGGTCCCGCTCAGGCGAGTCGGCGATGGCCCGCGACGCTGGCAAGGCATGCAGCGGCAGTACCGAGCCGGGCAGCGCGAGCTGCGTTCGATTTCAGACACGAGGACACATCATGGTCGTCATTCGACTTGCACGCGGCGGCTCCAAGAAGCGCCCTTTCTACAACATCGTTGCCGCACCGGCGCGTAACCGCCGAGACGGTCGCTTCCTTGAGCGCGTGGGCTTCTACAACCCGGTGGCTTCTGGTGGCGAAGAGCCGCTGCGCGTGGTGTTCGACCGCATCGACTACTGGGTCGGTCATGGCGCGCAGATGTCGCCCACGGTGGCGCGGCTCGTGCAAGACGCCAAGGCCAAGGTCGCCCCGGCGGCCTGATCGCGGTGGCTGCGTCGGCACAGGATGCCAGCGCCGCCTGGCCGCAAGACGCGGTTGAAGTCGGGCGTATTGCGGGTGCATGGGGAATCCAGGGCGGCATCAAGGTGCTGCCTTTCTCTGGCGATCCGCAGGCGCTGTTTTCGTCTCGCCGCTGGTTCGTGCGGCCACCCGAAAACGATATGCCAGCGCGGCGCATCGCTTGGCCCGAGCAACTGCGAATCACCAGTGCGCGTGAGCAGGGCGAGTTCATCGTCGCCACCGCGCAAGAGATCGTCGACCGCAACGCGGCCGAGGCGATGCGCGGTGGTCGCTTGTTCATTGCGCGTTCGAGCTTTCCGAACGTCGACCCCGGCGAGTTTTACTGGGTCGACCTGATCGGCCTCGCCGTAGTCAACCGCCAAGGCGAGCGGCTCGGGCGAGTGTCGGGTCTGCTGGACACGGGTGCGCACAGCGTGCTGCGCGTGGTGGCCGAGGAGCCGGCCGAAGCCGGTGTCGCGCTTGGAGCGGGTGAGCGTCTCATCCCGTTCGTGGCGGCCTATATCGACGACGTCAGCCTGGAGCAGCGCCTCGTCACCGTCGACTGGGGCCTGGATTATTAGGGTGTCGTCGGGCCCGTTCTTGCACGCGTCGATGCGTTTCGACATCCTCACGCTGTTTCCAGAGCTGTTCGAGCCTTTCCGGACTGCCGGCGTGACGCGCCGCGCATTTGCGAGCGGTGAGATCGAGGTCCTCACATGGGCGCTGCGCGACTTCGCCGAGAACGCCTATCGTCGTGTCGACGACCGCCCCTTCGGAGGAGGCCCCGGCATGGTGATGCTCGCCGAACCGCTGATGCGGGCCCTGGCCGCAGTGCGCGTGGCGCAGGCGCATGCCGCCTTGCCGCCCACTCCGGTGATCCTGCTGAGCCCGGCGGGCACGCCTTTGACGCAAAAGCGCGTCGCGCAGCTCTGCGGCAGTGCTGGTGCGGTGCTCGTGTGCGGACGCTACGAAGGGGTCGATCAGCGTTTCGTGGAGCGTCATGTCGATGAAGAGTTGAGCCTCGGCGACTTCGTGCTCTCGGGCGGAGAAATTCCCGCTCTGGCTCTGCTCGACGCCGTTGCGCGGCTGCGCCCGGGCGTGCTGGGCGACCCGGCTTCGCACCAGCAAGACAGTTTCTCGGACGGCTTGCTCGACTGCCCGCACTACAGCCGCCCGGAGCGGCTGGGCGCCGAATCCGGCGAGCGCGTGCCGCCGGTATTGCTTTCGGGGCACCATGCCGACATCGCGCGCTGGCGGCGGGAGCGGCAACTCGCACTCACCGCAACGCGGCGGCCCGATTTGCTCGCTGCCGCACGGGCTGCCGGGCGCCTCACGCAGGACGACGAGCGCTACCTGCAGAGCGGCCCCCTATAATCGTCGGCTTTTCGATCCTCTGCCCGGCTCCCTTATAGAGCGCTCGTTCCAGGGCGCCTAGCGCGTGCATGATCATCTGGAGACTTTGCATGGATCTGATCCAAACCCTCGAGCAGGAAGAGATTGCTCGTCTCGGCAAGAAGATTCCGGTGTTCGCACCGGGCGACACCGTGATCGTCAGCGTGAACGTGGTCGAGGGCACGCGCAAGCGGCTCCAGGCTTACGAGGGCGTCGTCATCGCCAAGCGCAACCGCGGCCTCAACAGCTCTTTCATCGTGCGCAAGATTTCCAGCGGCGAAGGTGTCGAGCGCACGTTTCAGCTCTACAGCCCCTTGATCGCTTCGGTGGAAGTCAAACGCCGTGGCGATGTTCGTCGCGCCAAGCTCTACTACCTGCGCCAGCGCAGCGGCAAGTCGGCCCGCATCAAGGAAAAGCTGTCCTGACAGGCTGAGCGGTCGGCGATCCGGTGTGCGTCAGCGGCAAGACCTCGCCGCTCGTGCATGCAAGCTTGCTTGAGTGGCGCCGATGGCGCCGATCGGGGCGCTAGAGCGCGTGTTGCACACCGAGCGTCGTGAGTTCCGATGGCCGCCCGAGAACGTGCTGCGCATGCTGTCAATCGACCACTTCGACCCCGAGTCGGCGCCGGTGATCGGGCGCGACGCCGGCTTGCCCGCCGTGCTGCCAGCGCGTTTGAGCGCCGACGCGCTCAGGGCCCGGTTTCGCGCGCCACCGGTGTGGGAGCCTGAGCTGCGGGCAGAGCGCAAGGGCTTCGACCGCGCCCCGGCCGAGGCCAGCGTTCTCATTGCGCTGGTGCTGCACGAATCCGCAACCACCGTGCTGCTCACACGGCGCACGCGTCACTTGCGCGACCACGCGGGGCAAATCAGCTTTCCCGGTGGGCGGGTGGAACAAGACGACGCCGACGCGGCGGACACGGCGCTGCGCGAAGCCGAAGAAGAGATCGGCCTCGCACGACGCCATGTCGAGGTGATCGGGCATCTGCCGCATTACACGACCATCACCCAGTTCGTCGTCACGCCGGTCGTGGCACTCGTGCATCCCGGCTTTGCGCTGCGGCCCGACCCGTTCGAGGTCGACGAGGTGTTCGAGGTGCCGCTCGACTTTCTCATGAACCCGGCCCACCACGAACGCAGGCAGGTGCTGCTGCAAGGCGAGCAGCGCGAGTTCTTCAGCATGCCCTATGCGGCGCCCGCGGCCCATGGCGCGGCAAGCACCTATTTCATCTGGGGTGCCACGGCGGCGATGCTGCGCAACTTCTACCGCTTCCTCGCGGCCTGAGGGCGCGTCGCGGATTGCCCTTTACGCTCGTACCGGCGCAGGCCATGCGAACGCCGGTGCGAGGCGTCGGCGCCGGCCCCGGCCCCTGCGCCCTCGCGACGAGTCCCCGTTTGGCGCCACGGCCCGTCGGTATGATCGAAGCATGAGCTTCTTTGCGGTCCTGCTGGCGTTGGTGATCGAGCAGTTTCGACCTTTGCCGCGTCGCAACGGCGTGCACGACACCCTGGTCGCCTGGACGCGTCTGATCGGGCGCAACTTCGATGCCGGGCGCGATCACCACGCCTGGGTGGTCTGGGTCATCACCGTGGTGCTGCCTGCGGTCCTGGTGTACGGCGTGCATGCTGCCGCGGCCGAAGTGCACGCCATGCTTGCGCTCGCCTTCGACGTGACGGTGCTCTACCTCACGCTCGGCTTTCGCCAGTTCAGCCACTATTTCACCGACATCCGCGACGCCCTCGAGCGCGGCGACGAACTCCAGGCGCGGCAACTGCTGACCGAATGGCGCCACCTCGACGCCAGCGATCTGCCGCGCACCGAGCTGCTGCGCCACGTGGTCGAGCATTCGCTGCTGGCGGCACACCGGCACGTCTTCGGCGTGTTCTTCTGGTTCGTGTTGCTGTCGAGCTTCGGGCTCGGGCCGGCCGGTGCCGTGCTCTACCGTCTGGCCGAGTTCTCGAGTCGCTACTGGGCTTTTCGCAGCCGCACGGTCGGCGTGGCGATCAACGAGCGGCTAATGCGGCGCTCGCAGTGGATGTTCGCGCTGCTCGACCACGTGCCGGCTCGGCTGACCGCCTTTGGCTTCGCCGTCGTGGGCGATTTCGAAGCCGCCGTCGAATGCTGGCGGCGCGATGCGGGACTCTGGCGCATCGGCAACGACGGCGTGATCCTCGCGTCGGCCGCCGGCGCGGTGGGCGTGCGACTCGGAGGCGGTGCGCCTCCCCAGGTGACGCCCGACGAACCGAAGGGTTTCGTGGCTGGGGCCGGCGCGGACGACACCGCCGCCCTGGGCTCCACGCCCGGCCTTGCGGCCCAACTGGGGCACCTGCGCAGCATCGTCGGCCTGGTGTGGCGCTCAGTCGTGCTGTGGATGCTGTTGCTCGCGCTGTTGAGCTTGGCCAATCTCATCGGCTGAACGGCGCCGCGTCCAAGGGCGCCGCGGGCGCCTTCAGGTCGCTGGCAGGCGGGCGCGGTGACGCGCGATTTGTTCGCGAACCCGTGTGGGCGCGGTGCCACCGATGCCCGCTCGCGCGTCGAGCGATCCGCGCAAGCTGATGATGGCGTAGATGTCCTCGTCGATGTCGGGGTGGAACGAGCGCAGCTGCGCGATCGGCAGGGCGGCGAGCTCGCTGCCTGCAGCGATGGCCGCCTTGACGATGCGCGCCACCACCTCGTGCGCATCGCGAAAGGGCAGGCCTTTTCGCACCAAATAGTCGGCCAGGTCGGTGGCGGTCGCATGGCCCTTTTTTGCGGCGCGCTCCATCGCCTCGGCCTTGACCGTGATGCTGGGCACCAGTTCGGCGAAGATGCGCAGCGTGTCCTTGAGGGTGTCGACCGTGTCGAACAGCGGCTCCTTGTCTTCCTGGTTGTCCTTGTTGTAGGCCAGCGGCTGGCCCTTCATGAGGGTCACCAGCGCCATGAGGTGGCCGACGACGCGGCCGGTCTTGCCGCGCGCGAGTTCGGGCACGTCGGGGTTCTTCTTCTGCGGCATGATCGACGAGCCGGTGCAGAAGCGGTCGGCCATGTCGATGAAGCCGAACGACGGGCTCATCCAAAGAACCAACTCCTCGCTCAGCCGCGACACATGCACCATGCACAGTGTGGCGGCGGCGCTGAACTCGATGGCGAAGTCGCGGTCGCTGACGGCGTCCAGGGAGTTCTGGCACAAGGCCTCGAAGCCGAGGCTCAGCGCCACGCGCTCGCGGTCCAGTGGGTAGCTGGTGCCGGCCAGCGCCGCGGCGCCCAGCGGCAAGCGGTTGACCCTGCGGCGCACGTCGAGGAGCCGTTCGGCGTCGCGCGCGAACATCTCCACGTAGGCGAGCAGGTGGTGGCCAAAGCTCACCGGTTGCGCGACCTGAAGGTGCGTAAAGCCGGGCATGACGACCTCGGCGTGCTTGTCGGCCGCCTCGACCAGCGCCCGCTGCAGCGCCCCGAGAAGCCGGCCCAGGGCGTCGATCTCGCCGCGCAGCCACAGGCGCACGTCGGTGGCCACCTGGTCGTTGCGCGAGCGGCCGGTGTGGAGCCGTTTTCCGGCGTCGCCGACGAGTTGGATCAGGCGAGCCTCAATGTTGAGGTGCACGTCCTCCAGCTCGAGCTTCCACTCGAACGAGCCGGCCTCTATTTCGCCGGCGATGTGGGCCAGGCCGTCGCGGATCGCGGCATGGTCGGCGGCGCCGAGAATGCCCTGCGCGGCCAGCATTTCGGCATGCGCGAGTGAGCCGTCGATGTCGGCGCGCCACAGGCGGCGGTCGAAGCCCACGCTGGCCGTGTAGCGCTTGACCAGGTCGCTCATCGGTTCGGAGAACAAGGCCGACCACGCCTGTGATTTCTTGTCAAATTGATTCGTGTTGCTCATTGGCCCTGCCAAGCGGTTCGCCGCGCGCCGCGGTCCTTGTTGGACAATCGATTGTAGAAGCGAGCCCCTTCGGGCTGGAGCCAGCAGCGACCCCGGCCCGTGACCGCCTTAGACACCCTGACGCCAGAAAGCTCGCCGCCTGCCGAGGCGCCACCCTCGTCGGCGTTCGCGATCGGCATCTCGACGCTCAACACCGACGTCGGCGGCCTCGATGCCGTAGCGGCGGCGGCGTCGCAAGCGACGCAAGCGCCCGAACGGTCGGCGTTCGATGTCTGCCACATCGCCGTGATGTTGCGCGCCTTGCTTTTCGTGCACGGCGTGCTTGCGCTCGGCAGCGCGTTCTTTGTCGCGGACATCGGGTCTTGGTTGTTGCAGTTCGCCACCGCGTCGGGCGTCGCGGTGCCGGCCCTCTTGGCCTGGCTGCTGCTCGCCTGCGTCGCCCAGCGCAGGCTCTCGCGCTTGTCGGTGAGTTCGCAGTGGCTGCTTGCTTTGGCCGCGGGTGCCAGCCTCGCGCTCGTGCCGTGGAGCCTGCTCGGTTTCTTGCACGCGAGCCCGCCGCGCCCGGGCCTCGAGGTCCAGGGCGTGGCCGTGGCCGCGACCGGGGCCGCCATGGCCGGCGCCTTCTTCCATTGGTTGCGCCAACGCGCGCGGCTGCTACAGCCCGCTGCCACCACGGCGCGGCTGGCCGAGCTGCAGTCGCGTATCCGGCCGCACTTCCTCTTCAACACGCTCAATTCGGCCATTGCCCTGGTGCGCATCGACCCGGCGCGCGCCGAAGCGGTGCTGGAGGATCTGTGCGAGCTATTCCGCGCTGCGCTGGCCGAGGGGGCCTCGCAGAGTGCTGCCACGCTGCACGAAGAGGTCGAGCTGGCGCGGCGCTACCTGGCCATCGAACAAATCCGTTTCGGCAAACGCCTGCAGGTGCGTTGGGAGATCGAGCCCGCAACCGAGGGCGCCCTGTTGCCGCCGCTGCTGTTGCAGCCGCTGGTCGAGAACGCCGTCAAGCATGGCATCGAGCCCGCAGCGCTTGGCGGCATGGTCAAGATTCGGGCGCGGGTACGGCTTGGGCAGGTCGAAATCTTGGTTGCCAACACGGTCCCGTTAGAGGCATCGGTGCCGGGGCACGGCATGGCGCTGCGCAACGTGCAGGAGCGACTTCGCCTCATGCACGACGTGGCCGCGAACTTTCGCGCCGGGCGCGAGGGCAGCGTCTACCGCGTACGTATTTCGGTGCCGCTGCGGTGAACCCGGCCTCGCTCGCCCTGCGCGTGCTGATCGTCGATGACGAGGCGCTTGCGCGAGCCCGGCTCGCACAACTGGTGAGTGAACTGTCGGTCGCGGCGGATCCACCGGTCGTACTTGTCGGCGAAGTGGCCGACGCCAGCGCGGCGCTCGCATGGCTCGGCGACCACGAGGCCGACCTGCTGCTGCTCGACGTGCAGATGCCCGGCATGGCCGGCACCGAACTGGCCGCCCGACTGCAGGCCATGCCGCAGCCGCCTTCGGTCGTGTTCGTCAGCGCGCATTCGCACCATGCCTTGCGTGCGTTCGAGTTGGAGGCGGTCGACTACCTCACCAAGCCGGTACGCCGCGAGCGCCTACAAGAAGCGCTCGGGCGCGTCGCACGGCGCCTTGCCGACGCAAAGGCCAAGGGCCTGGGCGGGCCGGTCGTCGTGGTGAGCGAACGAGGCCGCTTGCTCAGAGTGCCGCTGTCGGACGTGCTCTATCTGCGCGCCGAACTCAAATACGTGACCTTGCGCACTGCGCGCCGCAGCTATGTGCTCGACGACGCGCTGAGCGACCTCGAGCAGCGCCTGGGCGAGCGTTTCCTGCGTGTGCACCGCAATGCCGTGGTGGCGCGCGCGGCGATCGCCGCGCTCGAGAAGCGCGCCTCGCAAGACGACGCCGACGAGGCTGGCGACGCGTGGGCTGTGCGCGTCGAGCCCACCGGCGAGTGGCTAACGGTGTCGCGCCGGCAGGTGGGCAGCGTGCGCGAAGCGCTTGCCGCCAGCGGGCTCTGAGCGAGGGCATCGTCGCCATGACTGCAGCCGCCTTGCTCGAACTTTGCGCCGAACTGCTGCGCTCGGTGCTGCGCTTCGATCACCCGACCGATGCGGTCGTCTCGGCCTTCTTCCGTCTGCACCGCAGTCTTGGCCAACGCGAGCGACATGCGCTGGCCGAAACCGTCTACGCGGTGCTGCGTCGGCGGGCCTTGTTCCAGCACCTGGCGCGAGGGGGCCCCGGCACTCTCGAGCGGCGCCTGGCCCTGCTCGGGTGGCCCGGCGGCGACACCCCATGGCAAAGTGCGCTCGCACCGCAAGAGACGGTCTGGTTGAGCCAGGCTCGCCGCGTCGAATCGGGCGAGCTGCCGCGCAAGCTGCGCCACAACCTGCCCGACTGGCTCGCCGCGGAGCTCGAGGCAAAGTTCGCCGACGCCGAGTTCTGGGCGCTCGTGGCGAGCCTGGACGCGCCAGCCGCACTCGACCTGCGCGTCAACGCGCTGCGCGGCAAGCGCGCCGATGCGCAAGCGATGCTGGCTGCCGCAGGTGTGCAGGCGAGCCCCACGCCTTACTCACCCTGGGGCTTGCGCGTGCAGGGCAAGCCCGCGCTTCACAAGCTCGACGTGTTCACGCAGGGACGCGTGGAGGTGCAAGACGAAGGCAGCCAATTGCTGGCGCTGCTCACCGAGGCCAGGCGCGGCGAGACGGTGGTGGACTTCTGCGCCGGGGGTGGCGGCAAGACGCTCGCGCTCGGCGCCATGATGCGCAACACGGGCCGGCTTTACGCCTTCGACACATCGGGACATCGGCTCGACGCACTCGAGCCGCGCTTGCTTCGCAGCGGCCTGTCGACCGTCTATAGAACGCAAATCGCGCACGAGCAAGACGAGCGGGTGCTGCGGCTCGCCGGCAAGGTGGACCGCGTGCTCGTCGATGCGCCGTGCTCCGGGCTGGGTACGCTGCGGCGCAACCCCGACCTCAAGTGGCGGCAGTCGCCCGAGTCGGTGCTCGAGTTGCGGCTTCAGCAGACCGCCATCCTGGCGAGCGCAGCGCGCTTGCTCAAGCCGGGTGGCCGTCTGGTCTACGCCACCTGCAGCCTGTTGGCCAGCGAAAGCGAATCGGTGGCGGCGGCGTTCGATGCCGAACATCACCGCGATTTCAATCCGATCGCCGCGCTCGAAGTGCTGAAGCGATCCAAGCTCGTGCGCGGCGACACGCTCGTCGAGGGCCCGTACTTGCGCTTGTGGCCGCATCGGCACGCAACCGACGGTTTTTTCGCAGCCGTTTGGGAAAAACGTTGAACGCTTCGTGGCCCCACACGGTCGAGTGCGGCTGGATGTCCTAATTTGTTCAGGGACTTGACGCGCCGGCCCACTTACAATGCATTCCGTTTTAAAAGGACGCTAATGGATCTGCTGTCTTCGATGTACGACGCGACGTTTAATGGCTTCGCCTACGGGGTGCTGCATGCAAGCTGGTGGCAGGTGCTGTTGTTCGCGCTCGCCGTGACTCACGTCACCATCGCCGCGGTGACCATCTTCCTGCACCGCTCGCAGGCTCACCGCTCGCTCGATCTGCACCCCGCGGTGATGCACTTCTTTCGCGCCTGGTTGTGGCTGACCACCGGCATGGTGACCAAGGAATGGGTGGCCATCCACCGCAAGCACCACGCCAAGTGCGAAACGCACGACGACCCCCACAGCCCGCAGACTCGCGGCATCAAGGCGGTGTTGTTGACCGGCAGCGAGATGTACCGCAGCGAAGCCAAGAACCGTGAAACCATCGCCAAGTTCGGGCACGGCACGCCCGACGACTGGATCGAACGCAACCTCTACACGCGCTTCAGTTGGCAAGGCGTGGGCGTCATGCTGCTGATCAACATCGCCTTGTTCGGCGCGCTTGGCGCCACCGTGTGGGCGGTGCAGATGCTCTGGATTCCCATCACTGCCGCCGGCATCATCAATGGCATCGGACACTGGTGGGGCTACCGCAGCTTCGAAGCGCCGGATGCGTCGACCAATATCTCTCCGTGGGGCATCATCATCGGCGGCGAGGAGTTGCACAACAACCACCACACCTACCCGACCTCGGCCAAGCTGTCGGTCAAGCCGTATGAGTTCGACATCGGCTGGGCCTACATCCGCATGCTCGAGTCGGTGGGCCTGGCCAAGGTCCGCAAGACGCCTCCGAAGCTGGCGCTTGGCCAGATTCGCGCGGTGGCCGACAGCAAGACCCTCGAGGCGATCATCGCCCACCGCTACGAGTTGATGGCGGGCTATGGCCGCGAGCTCAAGGCGGCCTGTCGTCTCGAACTCGACCGACTGAAGGCCGAAGGTCAGAAAGACACGGCCAAATGGAAGCGCATGCGCCTGGCCAAGCGCTGGCTGCACCGAGATGACGACCGCATTCCGCACGAGGTTCGCTCGGAGGTCGCATCGGCGCGCGCCGAGCACCCGGTGCTGGACAAACTCGTGACCATGCGCGAGGAGTTGTGCCAGCTCTGGACCCGCACCAACGTGTCGGCCGAGCAACTTGTCTGCGACCTCCAGGCCTGGTGCAAGAAGGCTGAGGAGAGCGGCATCGCTGCACTGCAGAAGTTCGCCTTGCGCCTGCGCTCGGCGCATGCCTGAGGTCGGCGCTTTGCGCCGCCTTTGAGGCGGGCAGAGGCAGCAGCGCCAGCTAAAAAAAAGCGCCCCGCGGGGCGCTTTTTCACGTGCGCGGGGCCGACCCGCGCGATTACTTCAGCTTGACTTCCTTGTAGGCGACATGCTTGCGCGCCTTGGGGTCGAACTTCATCAGTTCCATTTTTTCGGGCTTGGTCTTCTTGTTCTTGTCGGTCGTGTAGAAGTGACCGGTGCCGGCGGTCGATTCCAGCTTGATTTTTTCGCGTCCACCTTTGGCCATGCTGTGCTCCAGTGTTTAGCGCTGGCTCACAGCGCGTTGCGGGCGCGCAGGTCGGCAACGACCTGCTCGATGCCCACCTTGTCGATCAGGCGCAGGGCAGCGCTGGTGATGCGAAGACGAATCCAACGGTTTTCGTTTTCCAACCAAAAACGCCGGTACTGCAGATTGGGCAGGAAGCGGCGCTTCGTTTTGTTGTTGGCGTGGGAAACATTGTTCCCCACCATCGGGCCTTTGCCCGTGACTTGACAGACGCGCGCCATGACGCTTCTCCGGTGTGAATGTCGGGTTGCTGCACTCACGCGCAGTAAACCCCACTGTTTTGGCAAAGCGGCAAGTATAGCCGGGCACTCGGCTCAGAGCGTGCCGTTCTGTTCGAGAAAGCGCTGCGCGTCGAGCGCGGCCATGCAGCCGGTGCCGGCGCTGGTGATGGCTTGGCGGTAGACGTGATCCTGCACGTCGCCCGCGGCGAACACGCCGGGCACGCTGGTCATGGTGGCCAGGCCGTTCAAGCCGGTGCGGGTCACGATGTAGCCGTCTTTCATTTCGAGCTTGCCCTCGAACATCTCGGTGTTGGGCCGGTGCCCGATGGCAATGAAGCAGCCTTTGAGCGTGATGTCCTCGGCGGCGCCCGTGGCGGTGTTCTTGATGCGAACCCCGGTCACACCGCTGGCGTCGCCCAGCACTTCGTCGAGCACGTTGAACAGCTTGAGCACCACCTTGCCGCTGGCCGCCTTTTCCATGAGCTTGTCGACCAGGATGGCCTCGGCGCGGAACTTGTCGCGACGGTGGATCACCGTGACCTTGCTGGCGATGTTGGCCAGATACAGCGCTTCTTCGACCGCGGTGTTGCCGCCGCCAACCACGCACACTTCCTGGTCGCGGTAGAAGAAGCCGTCGCAGGTCGCGCAGCCGCTCACGCCGCGGCCCATGAAGGCCTGCTCCGAAGGCAGGCCGAGGTACATGGCCGAGGCGCCCGTGGCGATCACCAGGCTGTCGCAGGTGTAGTGGCCGCTGTCGCCGGCCAGCACGAACGGCCGCTTGCTGAAATCGACCTGGTTGATGTGGTCGAACACGATCTTCGTGTTGAAGCGCTCGGCGTGCTCGAGAAAGCGCTGCATCAGGTCGGGCCCTTGCACCCCGTGCACGTCGGCCGGCCAGTTGTCGACATCGGTCGTGGTCATCAACTGCCCGCCTTGCGCCAAGCCGGTGACGAGCATGGGTTGCAAGTTGGCGCGGGCGGCGTAGACCGCGGCCGTGTAGCCGGCCGGTCCCGAGCCGAGGATCAAGACCTTGGCGTGCTGTGAAGGGCTCATGGGTTGAAGGTGGCGCCTGCGGTTGTCTGCGTTTGAAGTGACGGGCCACTGCGCCTCTGGGCGGTGGCATCGGGTAGAGTCGGCTCCGTTATTAAGTCACAAACTCGAGGGGTCGAGTTCGGAGCGCCCTGCGAATTGTAGGGACGGCCGAGGCGGCACATGTCAAACGGGCCCATGGGCCTGGACCACTTTTCCAAAGGGAGACCGCTCGATGGCCATGTTGTCCAACCTCGATCTGATCCGGCGCGTGCCGCTCTTCTCGCTGCTCACGGGCGACCAGGCGCAGGCCATCGCCGACGGCGTGGTCAAGCGCCGCTACCGCCGCAGCGAAGTGATCGTCGAGCAGGCCACCAAGTCCAATGCGCTCTACATCCTTCTTACCGGCCGCGCGCGCGTCGTCACCTCCGATGCCCGTGGCCGCGAGGTCATCCTCGCCGTGCTGCAGCCCGGCGACTACCTCGGTGAAATGAGCCTCATCGACAACGAGCCGCATTCGGCGACGGTGCGCGCCGAGGTGCAGTGCGACGTGCTCGTCCTCGGGCGCTCGGAATTCACGCGCTGCCTGCCCGAAAACTCGAGTCTCTCCTACGCCATCATGCGTGGCCTCGTCTCGCGCCTGCGCGCCGCCGACCGCCAAATCGAGTCGCTGGCGCTGCTCGACGTCTATGGCCGAGTCGCGCGCGCCTTGCTCGACATGTCCGAAGAGGGCGCCGAGTTCAAGCTTATTCGCAACAAGGTGTCGCGCCAAGATCTGGCCAAGGTGGTGGGGGCCTCGCGCGAAATGGTCAGCCGCGTCATGAAAGACCTCGAAGAGCGCGGCTTCATCCAGACGCAGGAAAACGGCGCCGTTCACATCATGGAGCGCCTCGCGCACCGCTGAGAGGGTGTGAACCCATCCGTCATGCCCGCTCGTGTCGCCATATCGCGCCCACTCGGCGTTAAGAATGCTCGCCGTAGCCCGAGCTATGGCTGTGCTTCCCGCCTTGATTGGGCGCAACCCCGCGCCCCGCTCGGATACGCCGGGTTAATTCACATCCTCTGAGCGCCGCGCCCCGGGCTCGAGCGCCCGGTTAGGGCACGGCGCCGGACCGGCAGCGGCTTGCGCCCGTCGGCGCCGAGACGGCAGCTGCCACCGACGAACCACGCACCGGTGCCGGTTTCGTGGCGCTGTTCGCGCCATCGATCTATTGCTCGCAGGGCTTCGGCCACAATCGGCGGCATGAGTTTTCCCCTCGCATCTCTGGGCGGC
>JANONH010000370.1:0-5868 GCA_031420735.1 Methylibium sp. | reverse complement strand
GGGCGCCGAGCAGGGCGGGCCGAGCCCGGTGATGTTTCGGCGCGGCGACGCCTCGGTGGCGTCGGTGACAGACGGGCCCGTGCCGGCCGAAGCGGGCAAGGGCGTGCTCAGCGCCACCGTGAGCGGCACGGTGCGCCTCGTGAAGTAAGGCGCGCCAAGGGGCCGTGGCGGACACGGCCGCTGCCGCTGCCTCGCTGGTGCCGCTAAGGCGTCGCTGGCGCTGCCGCTGCCTCGCTGCGGCAGCTGCCGCAGCCGCTACCGCGCTACTGCGCGGTCCAGCCGCCGTCCACCGCCCACGCCTGGCCCCGCACGTTGGCCGCGGCGTCCGAGCACAGAAAGAGGGCCAGCTCGCCGAGTTGTGCGGGCGTGGTGAACTGCAGCGAAGGTTGCTTCTCGCCGAGCAGTTCGCGCTCGGCCTGCTGCGTCGGTATGCCCTCCCGCAGGGCGCGGGCTTCGATCTGTTGCTGCACCAGCGGCGTCAGCACCCAGCCGGGGCAAATGGCGTTGGCGGTGATGCCGGTGGTGGCGGTCTCCAAGGCCACCGATTTCGTGAAGCCCACGAGGCCATGCTTGGCCGCTACATAAGCCGACTTCTGCGCCGAGGCCACCAGCCCGTGGGTCGAGGCGATGTTGATGAGGCGGCCCCAGTTCTTGCGGCGCATGCCGGGCATTGCCAGGCGCGTGGTGTGGAAGGCCGAGCTCAGGTTGATGGCGATGACGGCGTCCCACTTGGCGACGGCGAAGTCCTCGACCAGCGCCACGTGCTGAATGCCGGCGTTGTTGACGAGGATGTCGACGCCGCCGAACTGAGCTTCTGCGTGCGCCATCAGCGCCTCGATCTCCTCGGGGCGGCTCATGTCGGCGCCGTGGAAGCCGACCTTGACGCCTTCTGCATGGCCGGCTTTTGTAACCTCGGCCAGCGCCGCGGCCTTGTCACCGAAGCCGTTGAGCAGCACATTGGCGCCGGCCCGCGCGAAGCAGCACGCCATGCCCAGGCCGATGCCGCTGGTGGAGCCGGTGACAAGGGCGGTTTTTCCTTTGATCATTGAGTTCTTTCGTCGTGGATGCCTTGGGTACCATGATTATTCCGAACTTTTGCCGAGTCCACTCCATGACCGAGCCGCAATTGCATTTTGTTCGTGGCCTCGACTCTTCAGGCCTGCACCGCATGGCCTATTGGGCCTGGGGCGATGCGCTCAACCCGCGCGTGGTGGTGTGCGCGCACGGCCTCACGCGCCAGGGGCGCGACTGTGACACCGTGGCGCGCGCGCTCTGTGCCGACTACCGCGTGATCTGCCCCGACGTCGTGGGCCGCGGCCGCTCCGACTGGCTGGCCGACCCGCTGGGCTACCAGGTGCCGGCCTACGTGGCCGACATGGTGGCCCTGCTGGCGCGGCTCGACGTGCCGCAGGTCGACTGGGTTGGCACGTCCATGGGCGGGCTCATCGGCCTGGGCCTGGCGTCGCTGCGCGAGCGCAACGGCGCAAGCCCCGTGCGCCGCCTGGTGCTCAACGACATCGGCCCGACCCTCGACGCCGCCGCGGTGCAGCGCATTGGCGCCTACTTGGGTGTTGCGCGCCGCTTCGACAGCGAGGACGCGGCGGCCGACTACCTCTGGAGCATCTCGAGCGGCTTTGGGCCGCACACCCGCGAGGAGTGGCTCGCGCTCACGCGACCGCAGTTGCGCGCCGTGAGCGATGCCCAGGGCAAGGGCTTCGTTTTTCACTACGACCCGCGCATCGCACTGCCCTTCAAGGCGGTGACGCCGCAGCTTGCCGCTGCCGGTGAGGCGCTGCTCTGGCAGCGCTACGACTCGCTCACCTGCCCCACGCTCGTGATCCGTGGCGCCGACTCCGACCTGCTCTCGCACGCCACCGCCCAGGCCATGACCGAGCGCGGCCCGCGCGCGCGCCTGGTCGAGCTGCCGGGCGTGGGCCATGCGCCCACGCTGGTGGCGGCGCAGCAGGTGAGCCTGGTGCGCGAATTCCTCGCCGAGCCATGAAGTCGCGGCCGGCGCTCGCTGCCGAAGGGGCTGCGGCCATCGTCGTGCTGGCCGGTGAGATCGACGTCGCAGCCCCTGCGACCACCGGCCCCGCGGTCCACGACGACGCAGGCGACGCCGGGCATGCACGGGCGGTGTTCGCCCGGGCGCGCGCCTTCGCCGAGCCGCTGCTGGCCGGCGAGCGCTTTGACACCGGCGAAGACGCGCTCGCGCACGCCGACGGCGTGGCGGCCATTCTCGAAGCCATCGGGGCGGCGCCCACGCTGTGCGCAGCGGTCTACCTGGTGTACGCCGGCGACTACCTGGCGCGCCCCGAAGAAGCCATCGCCAAGGCCTGGGGCGAAAGTTATGCGAGCCTGGTCATGCACTCGCGCAAGCTGGTGCAGTTGCAGCGCAGCGCGCGCGCGGCGCTGGACGACTCGGCCCAGGGCGCCACGCAGCAAGCGGCCCAGGTCGAGCGCGTGCGCAAGATGCTGCTCGCCTTTTCGCGCGACCTGCGGGTGGTGCTGCTGCGCCTGGCCTCGAGGCTGCAGACCCTGCGCCACTTCGCTGCGAGCAAGGCGCCGTGCCCGCCGTCCCTGGCGCGTGAGTCGATGCAGGTGTTTGCGCCGCTGGCCAACCGCCTGGGCATCTGGCAAATCAAGTGGGAGATCGAAGACCTGGCGTTTCGCTTCCTCGACCCGCCGGCCTACCGGCGCATCGGCGCCTTGCTCGACGAGACGCGCATCGAGCGCGAGCAAGAGGTGGAAGACGCGCGCCGCCGGCTCGGCGAGGCGCTGGCCCGCGCGGGCGTGCGCGCCGAAGTGCAGGGCCGCCCCAAGCACATCTACAGCATCTGGAAAAAGATGCAGGACAAGAGCCTCGGCTTCGAGCGCGTGCTCGACCTGCGCGCGCTCAGGGTGATCGTGGACGACACGGCCGCCTGCTACCAGGCCCTGGCGTCGGCGCATGAGCTCTGGCGCGCGCTGCCGCAGGAGTTTGACGACTACATCGCGCGGCCCAAGCCCAACGGCTACCAGTCGCTGCACAGCGTGGTGCAAGACGAGCGCGGCCGCCCGATCGAGATTCAGATCCGCACGCGGGCCATGCACGAGCACGCCGAAAGCGGCATTGCCGCGCATTGGGCCTACAAGGAAGCGGGCGTGCGCGGCTACGCCGGCGTGAGCGCGGCAGGCGGCTTCGAGGGGCAGGTGGCGCAGGCGCGCAAGGCCGTGCTGCGCCAGCTCCTGGCCTGGGAGCGCGAGCTCACCGAGCCGGCCGAGGGCGGCCCGGCGCAAGGCGCCGCCGAGGGGCTGTTTGCCGACCGCATTTACGTGTTCACGCCGCAGGCCACGATCGTCGAGCTCGCCGCGGGCAGCACCGCGGTGGACTTCGCCTACGCGCTGCACAGCGACCTTGGCCACCGCTGCCGCGGCGCGCGCGTGGACGGCGCGATGGTGCCGCTCAACACCCGGCTGGCCAGCGGGCAGACGGTGGAGATCGTCTCGTCCAAAGAGGGCGGGCCCTCGCTCGACTGGCTCAACCCCGAGCTCGGCTACCTGCAAAGCCCGCGTGCGCGTGCCAAGGTGCGCGCCTGGTTTAACGCGCTCGGAGCGCAGCAGACCGTGGCCAGAGGCCGCGAGGCGGTCGAAAAACTGCTGCAACGCGAAGGCCGCACGGCCATGAAGCACGACGACCTGGCCACCCAGCTCGGCTTTCGCGACGCCGCGGCGCTGTTTGAAGTGGTCGGCAAGGACGAGCTGTCGCTGCGCACCATCGAAACTCTGCTGCGCCCGAGCGAGCCGAGACCGGATGCCGACGAACTGATCGCGCAGCGCCTTGCACGCAGCGCCGCTGCAACCGCACAACCCAGGTCCGGTGTGCTGGTCGTGGGGGTCGACTCGCTGCTCACGACCCTGGCGCGCTGCTGCAAGCCCGCACCGCCCGACGCCATCTCTGGCTACGTCACCCGCGGCAAGGGCGTGGCCGTGCACCGCAGCCGCTGCAGCAACTTCCGCACGATGGCCGCTCACTCGCCCGAGCGCGTGATCGCGGTGGGCTGGGGTGGCGCGAGCGGCGAGGCCCAGGCACGCTACCCGGTCGACGTGGTGGTCGATGCGCAAGACCGCCAGGGCCTGCTCAGGGACATCACCGAACTTTTCGCCAAGGAAAAGACCAATGTGCTGGGCGTGCGCACGCAGTCCAGCAAGGGCAGCGCCGCCATGAGCTTTACCTTGGAAGTGGTCGACTCCACACGCTTGGCCGCCGTGCTGCAGAACGTCTGCCGCATCGACGGCGTGCGCAGCGCGAAACGCCGCTGAGGCGACAAGACAAGCCGCCCCGCCGTGATAGAGTGCGGCCCTCTCCAGGCGCGTAGCTCAGCTGGTTAGAGCACCACCTTGACATGGTGGGGGTCGATGGTTCGAGTCCATTCGCGCCTACCAAAATTGGGAATCAAAAGGGCTTGGCAGAAATGCCAAGCCCTTTATCTTTGGCGGTACGAAACTGCAACGCCTCATCGCCCCAATGGCAGATACAGGGTCAGCTTCGCGTCTATCGAGGTCTTGAACCCGAAGTGCATGTAGAAGGCTTTGGCAGCGTCGTCTTTCGCATCCACGATCAATGCATAGGCAGCCACTTGTTGCCTTGCCTTCAAGCAGCGATCGACAGCACAGCCCAGCAGCAACTTGCCGAGCCCGCGGCCCTGTTGGTCCGATCGACAGGCGAGTCGGCCCATGCGAAAGCACGGAACCGGGTAGCGAGGCAGTTTCTTGCGCTCTGCCTCGGCGAGCCGCTGCCCATCGACTTCGGCCGCGCTCAAGGTGTAGTAGCCCAGGATTCGTTCGGGCTGCGCAGAGCCCGTCAGCACGAAGACGGAGCTGATGCCGCGGCGCCGGTGTTGTTCGGCGAAACGATGGAGGTACTCGTCGAGTGCGGGTACACCGCAGTCGAACCCTTGCCGACCGTGCAGCCCAGGGTCGAGCGGCAGATCGTCAAGCACGCCGAACTTTGCGGCGCGCCTGCGTCAGTGTTGCCTTGAGGGCGGGGTTCGGGGCGAACGCCGAGTTCAGCGCACGGGCAAAGGCACTGAAGTCTCGCTCGGAGAGCGTGACCCGGGCCTCGCGCTGGAGAAGCACTTGCGCCTTTTCCTTGGCAGCCACGCGTACGAACCCCGCCATCGTCGTGCCCATCAAGGCAGCAGCCTTGGCCACGATGGCCTTCTCGTCGGCGTCCATCTTGAGATCGAATCGTGCTGCGCTTGCCATCGGGCGTCCTTCGTGGCTTACGGCATTTTACCGTCTCGCGGAGTCGCCGGTCGGATGGCCAGTCGCGCCGGCGCAGTGCTCCGCCACGTTCGAGGCGATCGAACCATGCCAGCGCAGCTTTCAAGGCTGCGTCGAAGCGCAGATGATCGCGGGCATTGCGTGGCAGTGGCTTTTCGGTCTTCACCGGTGCCGCATTCCACCTTGCAACAACCACCGCACACTGTGTTGCTTCGGTGCGATTTGCGGCGTCAGGCCGAATCGGCGCCTGACAAGTCGGTCGGATCCGATTCACCGGATCGGCTCCGATCCCGATCGAGCCTTGACAATGCCTCAAACACTTCCAGGCGCATGTTCATGACAGCTGCTGCACAAGCTTTCCAACTCCACGTTTCGGACAGCGCGATCGACGATCTGAGCGAGCGCCTGGCGCGCACTCGGTTTCCGGATCAAGCGCCCGGTGAGCCCTGGGCTTACGGCACGGACGTCCAGTACATGAAGCAACTCGTGGAGCACTGGCGCGCCCGCTTCGACTGGCGCGTTCAGGAAGCGCGTCTCAACGCGTTCCCGCAGTTTAAGGTGCCGCTGCATGGCATCGACTTGCACTTTCTTCACGTCGAGGGC
>JANONH010000369.1:0-8937 GCA_031420735.1 Methylibium sp. | reverse complement strand
TGGCGCTCTGCCACGCGCTTGATGCGTTCGGTGATCCAGGCGTAGTCGGCCTCGACAAGGCCCAGGTGGGAAATATCGTCTTCGCGGTGGGCGTCGAACCCGGCCGAGATGAAGATCATCTGCGGCCTGAAAGCCTCGAGCCGCGGCAAGCACTGCTGTTCGATCGCTTGGCGCATTTGCGGGCCCTTCGAGAACGGCGACAGGGGGACGTTGAGTATGTTGTCGCCGAGCGGGCGACTGCCCGAGCCCGGGTAGAGCGGATGCTGAAAGAAGCCCACCATCAGCATGCGTTCGTCGCCGGCCAGGATGTCTTCGGTACCGTTGCCGTGGTGCACGTCGAAGTCGACCACTGCCACACGCTCGAGGCCGCGCACCGTGAGCGCGTGGCAGGCCGCGATGGCGACGTTGTTGAAGAAGCAAAAGCCCATCGCCTGGCGGCGCGTGGCGTGGTGACCGGGCGGGCGCACCGCGCAGAAGGCGTTGTCGAATGTGCCGTCGAGCACGGCGTCGGTGGCCGCCACCGCCGCGCCGGCCGCGTGCAGCGCGGCCTGCCAGGTGCCGGGGCCGACGACCGTGTCGTCATCGAGCGCACGCGGCTCGCCGCTCGCGTCGACCTGCTTGCAGAACGCCCGCAAGGCTTCGACATGGTCGCCGTCGTGCGCGAGCAACAAGTCGCTCTCGGCCACCGCAGCGGCCTGCCGGTACTCGAGCGCAACGGCCAGGCCGGTGGCGATGAGGTGGTCGGCGATCGCATCGAGCCGCTCGGGGCATTCGGGGTGGCCGCGGCCCATGTCGTGAACGCGGCAAGCAGGGTGGGAATAGTAGGCGGTGGCCATGCGTGTTCGCAGCGGGCAAGTCGGCTGGGCCGGGGAGCTTAGGCTATGGTGGGGGCCTATGAACCTGCACTCCCACCTGCACCATCTGGCAGACCAGATTAGCACGATCATCGTCGGCAAGCGGCCGCAAATCGAAGACTCCCTGGCCTGTCTGCTGGCCGGCGGGCACCTGCTGATCGAAGACGTGCCCGGAGTCGGCAAGACGACCTTGGCGCACGCCCTGGCCGTCTCGCTCGGTCTGCGCTTTTCGCGCGTGCAGTTCACCGCCGACCTCATGCCCACCGACCTGGTGGGCGTGTCGATCTACGAGCGCGGCAAAGAGAGTTTCGTCTTCCACCCCGGCCCCGTGTTCGCGCAAGTCTTGCTCGCCGACGAAATCAACCGCGCCGGGCCCAAGACGCAAAGCGCGCTGCTCGAGGCGATGGAGGAGCACCAGGTCAGCGTCGAAGGCGAGACGCGCGCGCTGCCCGCACCCTTCTTCGTCATCGCCACGCAGAACCCGAGCGATCAGCTCGGCACCTACGCCCTGCCCGAGAGCCAGCTCGACCGCTTCCTGATGTGCATCACGCTGGGCTACCCCGACCGCAAGAGCGAACGCCTGCTGCTCGCCGGCGGCGACCGCCGCGAAGCCATCCAGGCCTTGCGCCCGGTCATGACGCCGGTCGAGTTGCAAGCCGCGCAGCAGCAGGTGCTGGCCGTGCACGCCAGCGACTCCCTGCTCGATTACCTGCAGGCGCTGATCGCCGCCACGCGCAGCGGCCAGTGGTTCGTCGAAGGCCTGTCGCCGCGCGCGGGCATCGCACTGCTGCGCGCGGCCAAGGCGCACGCCCTGCTCGACGCGCGCGACTACGTTGCGCCTGACGATCTGCAGGCGGTGGCGTCGCAGACCATCGCCCACCGGCTGCAGCCGCTCGCCGGCGCGGGCCGCGGACGCCGCGAGCAGGTGCGCGCCATGCTTGCCGCAGTGGCGCTGCCATGACTGGGCGCCGCGCATCGGCCTCGCCCGGCGCGCGCCATCGCCCCGGCTTGGGCGCAGGCGTGCACGCGCCCGCAGCGCAGGCGCGGCCAGGCCGCTGATGCGCTCGCCCCGGCAGCGCCTGCGCGACTGGCTCGACGCGCGACACCCGCGCAGCGACACCCTCGTGCTCACGCAGCGCAACGTCTACATCCTGCCCACGCGCGCCGGCTGGGCCTTTGCGCTCACGCTCCTGGCACTGCTGGTCGCCTCCATCAATTACCAGTTGAGCCTGGGCTATGTGCTCACCTTTCTGCTGGCAGGCAGCGGCATCGTCTCCATGCACGTGACCCACGCCACCCTGCGCGGCCTGGCCTTGCACCTGCGAGCGCCGCAACCCGTCTTCGCCGGCGACAGCGCGGGAGTCGAATGCGTCTTCAGCAGCAGCGCGATGCGGCCGCGCCACGGCATCGGCGCACGCCTGCTCGGCCCCGGCGCGGCGTCGCACCTGAGCTGGACCGACGTGCCGGCCGGCGGGCAGGCGGTGCTGCACCTGGGCTTTACCGCCGCACAGCGCGGCCGGCTCTGGCTACCCACGGTGCGCCTGGAGACGCGCTTTCCGCTCGGGCTGTTTCGCGCCTGGAGCGAATGGCGCCCCGCCTCGCAGGTGCTCGCCTACCCGCGACCCGAAACCCCGGCGGCGGCGCTGCCGCCCGCGCACGCGCTGGGCAGCGGAGCCCGCACGCTGGGCCACGGCGAGGGCGGCGAGCTTGAAGGCATCCGGCCGTACCGGCGCGGCGATCCGCCGGTGCGCATCGTCTGGAAAAAAGCCGCACGCGCACTCGAGTGCGGCGGTGAACTGGTGAGCCGCGACACCAGCAACAGCGCGCGCCGCGAACTCTGGCTCGACTGGGCCGCCACCGCGCCGCTTGCCACCGAAGAGCGACTCTCTCGGCTGGCCGCCTGGGTGCTGGCAAGCGAGCGCATCGGCCTGGACTGGGGCCTGCGCCTGCCCGGGCGAGAAATTGCACCCACGCGCGGCGAGGCGCACCGCCGCAACGGCCTGGAGGCCCTGGCCCTGTGGTCACGCTGAACTGGGTCTGGCCCAGCTGGCGCCACCTGCCGCGCGAGGCGCGCGACACGCTGTTCCTGCTGGCCGTGGTCGCCTGGACGGTGCTGCCGCACACCGCCCACCTGCCGATCTGGTGCAGCGTGCTGACCGCGATCATGCTGCTGTGGCGCGGCACGCTGGCCGTGCGCAGCACAGCGCTGCCGGGGCGCGGCGTGCTGGTGTTCGCGCTGGTGGCAGCGGTGGCGCTTACATGGTTGACGCACCGCACCCTGCTTGGCAAGGAGGCCGGGGTGACCTTGCTGGTCGTGCTGGTGGCGCTGAAGACGCTCGAGTTGCGCGCACGACGCGACGCCTTCGCGATCTTCTTCCTCGGTTTCTTTCTCGTCCTTACCCACTTCCTCTATTCGCAGTCGATCGCCATCGCGGCGGCGATGATCGTCTCCGTCTGGGGCCTGCTGGCCGCCGTGGTGCTGGCGCACATGCCGGTGGGCCAGCCGAGCTTGGCGCAGGCCGCTGGCCTGGCCGGGCGCTTCGCACTGTTGGGCGCCCCGGTCATGGTGCTGCTGTTCGTGCTGTTCCCGCGCGTCGCGCCGCTCTGGGGCATGCCCCGCGACGCTGGCGCCAGCACCGGACTCTCGGGCACCATGCGCATGGGCATGCTGGCCGAACTTGCCCTCGACACCAGCATCGCGATGCGCGTGCGCGTGGTTTCCGGCACCCTGCCCGCACCCGAAGCGCTCTATTTTCGCGGCCCGGTGTTGAGCCACTTCGATGGCCAGACCTGGCGCATCGCGCCGCAGCCTGCACGCACCGCGCCGGGCGGCACAGAGCCAGCCCGCCTGCAGGTCCAGGGCGACCCGGTCGAGATGGAGGTCACGCTCGAGCCGCTGCGGCTGTCGACCGTGCCGGCCCTGGAAGCCACGCCCGAGCTGCCGCCGCTCGAGGGCCTGCGTGCCACGCGGCGCGACGACCTGCATTGGGTCACCGACCGGCCCATCGCCGAGCGCCTGCGCTACACCGCGCGCGCCTGGCCGCGCTTCCTGCACGGGCCGACCGAGGCCGACGCACGGCTCGCCGAAGACCTCGAGTTGCCAAGCGGATTCAATCCGCGCACGGTGGCCTGGGCGCAGGCCCAGCGGCTCGCCGCAGGGCCCGGCCCGACCGACGCCAACGCCCTGGCCGCCGCGCTGCTGGGGCGCATCCGCACCGAAGGCTACAGCTACACCCTCACGCCCGGCACCTACGACGACGACGAAACGGGCGACGCCATCGACGAATTCTGGTTCGATCGCAAAGCCGGCTTCTGCGAACACTTTGCCGCCGCCTTCGTGGTGTCCATGCGCGCGGCGGGCGTGCCGGCCCGCGTCGTCACCGGCTATCAGGGGGCCGAACGCAACCCGCTGGACGACACCCTGGTGGTGCGGCAAAGCTTCGCCCACGCCTGGGCCGAATACTGGCAGGCGGGCGTGGGCTGGCGGCGAGCCGACCCGACGCAGGCGGTCGCGCCCGATCGCATCGAGCGCGGCCGCGCACTCGCGCTGCAGCCCGGCTTCGTGGCGAGCGCCTTCGAAGGCATGGCGCCCAATGCGCTGCTGCGCCTGCGCGCCATGTGGGAGGCCACCGACCACCGCTGGAACCAGTGGGTGCTCAATTACTCGAAGGGCGCGCAGGCCGATCTGCTCGAGCGCATGGGCATGCGGCGGCCAACATGGCAA
This sequence comes from Methylibium sp., assembly GCA_031420735.1. Classification (GTDB taxonomy): domain Bacteria; phylum Pseudomonadota; class Gammaproteobacteria; order Burkholderiales; family Burkholderiaceae_C; genus Methylibium. The sequence goes on along the minus strand of JANONH010000369.1, from coordinate 4,359 downwards.
GACCTGCTGCTGCTCCTGCTGGGCATCGGCAGCGGCTTGGCACTGGTCGGCGCGGCATGGGCCTGGTGGGATAACCGGCGCAGCGACCCCTGGCTCGGCGCTTACGCGCGGGTGCGGCGTGCAGCGGCAAGGCACGGCGTTGCAGCGGGCGAGGCGGTGGCGCCGCGCGCTCTGGCGGCGGCGCTGCAGGCGCGCCTGGGCGAGGCGGCCCAAGCCGCGGTCGCGGCGCTGCACGCGCTCGACGCCCTGCGCTACGCGCCGCACCCACGCCCGCTCGGGCGGCGCACGCTGGCCATCCAGGCCCGCCGCCTTGCACGCGCGGCGGTGCGCGCGCTGCGCGAAACTCCCCCGCTCGCTTTGCCAGCGCCGAGGGCAGCGAGCCAAGCCACGCTCCCCAGCCTGCTGCAGCCGGACCCGCCACCGAACACCGCATGAAGACGCTCACCGCAACCGCATTCAAGCGCAGGTGCATCGCCGCCGCACACGGCGCTGCAGTCATCGTCGCGCTGTTGTGCGCCCTGGCCGTGCCGAGCGTGCGGGCCGGGCCGGCCCAGGGCCGCGAGGCCGGCGAGCCGCACCGCAAGCACGCCGCCGCACGCGCTGCGCGCGGCGAGTCCACGCCCGCCTACGGTGCGCGCGCCGACGTGCTCGCGCTTGCCACCGACATCGCCGGGCGGCAGCCCAGCCTCGGGCTCGAGCGCGTGCAGGCCGTGCTGGCCGAGGCCCGCTTCATCCCCGGCGTGGCGCGCCGCATCGCGCCGCCTCCCGAAGACAGCGTCAAGAATTGGGCCGCTTATCGCGCGCGCTTTATCGAGCCGGTGCGCGTCGCGGCGGGTGTCGCTTTTTGGCGCGACAACGAGCGCTGGCTGCGTGAGGCCGAGACGCGTTGGGGCGTGCCGGCGCAGATCGTCGCCGGCATCGTCGGCGTGGAGACCATCTACGGCCGCCAGATGGGCAACTTCCGCGTCATCGATGCGCTGGCCACCCTCAGCTTGGACTTCCCCGTTGAGCAGGCGCGGCGCGACCGCAGCCCTTACTTCCGCGGCGAGCTCGAGCAGTTCCTCGTGCTCTGCCAGGCGCAGGGCCTCGACCCGCTCGAGCCGCTGGGCAGCTATGCGGGCGCGATCGGCATGCCGCAGTTCATGCCAACGTCCTGGCTGCAGTACGCGGTCGACTTCGACGCCGACGGCAAGACCGACCTGCACACCAGCGCCGCCGATGTCATCGGTTCGGTGGCGCGCTACCTGGCCGAGTTCGGCTGGCAGCCCGACCTGCCCACGCACTACGCCGTGGCCGTGCCGAGCGACCCCGAGCAGCGAGAAACGCTGCTCGGGCCCGACATCTTCCCGAGCTTCCAGCCGGAGCAGCTCGGTGAGCTCGGAGCCGTGCTCGAGCCGCGTGGGCGCGAGCACCCAGGCCCGCTCGCGCTGGTGATGCTCTACAACGGCAAGGCCGAGCCGAGCTACGTGGCCGGCACGCGCAACTTCTACGCCATCACACGCTACAACCAGTCGAGCTATTACGCGATGGCCGTGATCGAACTCGGCAGCGCCGTGGCCGCAGTGGTCAACGCCACCCGCTGACGCGGCAGCACGGAACGCAAGGCCGGCGAATTAAGGACGCTGGCGGTGGGCCGCACGCCACTGAATTGCGCGCGCACAGTCGACGCGGCTCAGGGCGGCGTCTCGGTGCTGCCCTTGGGTCCACCCGGCGCCGTGCTCAGCACCTGGGTGCCAGGCCGCTCGCTGAGCAGGGTCACGGCGTCGAGCATCACCACGCCGCGCTCGTCTTGCACCTCGAAGCTGCTCTGGTGGCGCCAACTGCCGCCGCGCTCGACCACGCGCTCACCGACGGCGCGCACCTTTGCGCCGCGCGAGCGCAGGTTGTCGATCACGGTCTCGAAGCCCTCCTTGACCTGCGGCCCCTCGGCCTGCTCAACCCACACCGTGCAGCGGCCCTCGTCGGCAAGCGCCACCTGCAGCAGCGCAGCCGGGCCGGGCGGCGCATAGACCTGACCCGGCGCGCCGCCGAGCAGGGCCCGGGAGTCGCGCGAGTCCTCGCTCACATGCGGCGTGAGACCCGCCGCCAGGGCGCGGTCCACCGCTGAAGCGGGTTCGCCCGCCACGCGCACGCAGACGCGCCGGAACAAGGCGACCGCGTCATGCGCGAGATCCTGCGGATCGGGGCGCGCCGCAGCCTCGGCCTCACCGCGCACGCCCGAGCCGGGCGGCGCGGTGAACACCGGCTCGCCGCCCGTCTGCGCATATGCCACCCAAGCGCACGCAGACAGCAGCGCTGCGAGCATGCAGCGGGCTGCTTTGTGCGGCATGGCGGCGCTCACAGGCGCTCGCTCACCCACGCCGCCACCGAGCGCAGGGCGTCATCGAGCTTGGCGGGGTCGGTGCCACCGGCCATGGCGAGGTCGGGCTTGCCGCCGCCCTTGCCGCCGACCTGCTGCGCCACGAAATTGACCAGTTCGCCGGCCTTCAGCGCGCCCATGCGGTCGGCCGTCACGCCGGCAGCCAGTTGCACCTTGCCGCCGTCGACTGCGGCCAGCACGATCGCTGCACTCTTGAGCTTGCCCTTCAACTTGTCCATCGTCTCGCGCAGCGCCCGGGCGTCGGCGCCGTCGAGCCGCGCCGCCAGCACCTGCAGGCCTTTGACGTCGACCACGCGAGACAGCAGCTCGTCGCCCTGCGACGAAGCGAGCCGGCCCTTGAGCGCCGCAAGCTCGCGCTCGAGCGCGCGCATTTGTTCCTGCATTGCGGCCACACGCCCGGCCACCTCGCCCGGCGCCGCCTTGAGCACGCCGGCCAGGCCGCCGAGCGTGGCCTCCAGGCCCTGCACGTAGGCGAGCGCGATGTCGCCGGTGATCGCCTCGACGCGCCGAATGCCCGCGGCCACGCCGCTCTCAGAGGCGATCTTGAAGAGACCGATGTCGCCGGTGCGCTGCACGTGGGTGCCGCCGCACAGCTCGCGGCTCGAACCGATGTCGAGCACGCGCACTTCGTCGCCGTACTTCTCGCCAAACAGCATGACGGCGCCGAGCTTTTGCGCTTCTTCCATGGGCACCACGCGCACCTCGGTGGCCGAGTTGAGCAGGATCTCGGCGTTGACCTTGGCCTCGACGTCGCGCACCTGGGCCGGCGTCATGGGGGCGTTGTGCGCGAAGTCGAAGCGGGTGCGCTCGGCGTCCACCAGCGAGCCCTTCTGCTGAACGTGTGCGCCCAGCACCTCGCGCAGCGCCTTGTGCATGAGGTGGGTCACGCTGTGGTTGCGCATGGTGCGCGCACGCCGCTCGGCATCGACACGGGCCACGAAGCTGTCGCCGAGCTTGACCTCGCCTTCCATCACGCGGCCCTGGTGGCCGAACACCGCCGCCTGGATCTTGAGGGTGTCTTCGACCACCAAGCGCGCCGTGGCATTGCGCAGCTCGCCGGCGTCGCCGGCCTGCCCGCCGCTTTCGGCATAAAAGGGCGTGTGGTCGAGCACGACCACGACCTCGTCGCCGGCCAAAGCGTGGTCCACCGCCGTGCCTTCGACATAGAGGCCGACCACGCGCGCGGTGTCGTGCGTGAGGCCCACGTAGCCGTGAAAGGTGGTCTGCGCGCCGCTGTACTCGAGCCCCTGGGCGAGCTTGAACTTGCCGGCGTCGCGCGCACGGCGGCGCTGCTCGCCCTACAGGAACTCGAAGCGCGCTTGGTCCACCGCGACGCCGCGCTCGCGGCAGACGTCGGCCGTGAGGTCGACCGGGAAGCCGAAGGTGTCGTGCAACTTGAAGGCGATGTCGCCGCCGAGCATGCGGGCTGCAGGCACGCTGCCGCGCTCCAGCTCGGCCAGCGCGGCTTCGAGGATTTCCATGCCGTTGGCGATGGTGCGAAAGAAGCCTTCTTCCTCCTGCCGCAGCACCTCGGTGGCGCGCTGGGCGCCGGCGCGCAGCTCGGGGTAGGCCTCGCCCATCTGCTCGACCAGCACCGGCACCAGGGCGTGGAAGAAGGGCTTGCGCGCGCCCAGCTTGTAGCCGTGGCGGATGGCGCGCCGGGTGATCCGCCGCAGCACGTAGCCGCGCCCGGCATTGCCCGGAATCACACCGTCGACCACGATAAACGCGCAGGCGCGGATGTGGTCGGCAATGACCTTGAGCGAAGGGCTGCCGGCGTCGCAGTCACCCGCGCCCGTGCCGGCGCCGTCGACCGCGCGCTTGGCCGCGGCCAGCAGGGCCACGAACAAATCGATCTCGTAGTTGGAGTGCGCGTGCTGCAGCACCGCGGTAATGCGCTCGAGGCCCATGCCGGTGTCCACGCTCGGCTTGGGCAGGCGGTGCAAGACGCCGGCGTCGTCGCGGTTGTACTGCATGAA